>JBJEBN010000082.1:0-9635 GCA_051870095.1 Candidatus Cryptobacteroides sp.
AAAGACGGGCAGATTGTTGCAAGAGAGAAATAAATGCAGTTACTTTGCATTCCCTTAAATGGAACGCTATGAAAAGAACTGTTCTCATCATACTTGTATCGCTGCTCGCATCCACTACGGTCACTATGGCCCAGAAGATGGACAAAGACCATCTGAATTTCTCGGTGTCCGCGAGCGGAAACCATATGCTGAACGCACTGCATATTTATGAAAATCTGATTGACTCCTACGATTTCGCTTCAGTGAGCGCGACCGTGGGAGTCAATACTTTTCCTTCTGACAGCAATTATTTTGCATGGGCATGCAACCTGCCACGATATGGTCTGGGACTCTCATATTCAGGCATGGGAGGTATTGATTGCAAGCCTGGATCCAGACTCGGTGACGCGTATTCGTTTTTCGGCTACGGGCATATCGATGTGGTTAGGACCGGCATTTTCTCGTTCGGTCCTTCCCTGCATTTCGGACTGTCCGGTATGACCAGACGCTGGAATGCCGAAACCAATCCGATGAACCTTTATGTGGGCACACCGGTGCTTGTGATGATAGGTGTGGGTCTGGAAGCATCTTTCCAGCTGACTCCGAAATGGGAATTGGGATTGACATCCATGATTATGCATCGCTCCAACGGAATGCTCAAAGTACCGAACTATGGTCTGAATGACCTTTCCATCGGTCTGTTCACCCGTTACAATATCAATGAAAGGTATTGCGGCCATCGTGGAGAGAAGCCCCAGGTTCCTTCATACAAAAAATGGATATATGACATATATTTCTCCGGAGGTGTGCACAGTTGTGACCCCGAGAGGCATATCTATGAAGACATAGTATTGCAGGAGGGCGATCAGAACAGATGGAAGGATTCTAAGTCATGGCTTCGCCTGAACCTTGGAGGCACCGTCTCATACCGTTATCATCCTCTGTTTGCAACAGGAGTGGGCCTTGATGTCAGCTATACGGGTAACTGGAAGCGTCTTGCAGAGTATTATGAACTCAAATATGGAGAGAAGACCACTACATGTCCCGTCTATGTCGGAGCATATCTCCAGCAGTCGTTCTTCTACAAGAATGTCGAAATCGCCGTGGGACTGGGCGTTTATCTTTTCAAGAAACTTGGAGTGGAAGACTCCACATGGAACTATCAGAGGGCACTCATCCGTTACCATATCCCGAAAGCCGGCAACATATTCTTCGGTTTCGCGATGCGTGCACACCGGTTCGACCGATCCGACACTCTTGAATTCTCGTTCGGTAAATCCTTCTGATGAATGTGACCGGGTTCTTCCCGAAATGTCAGAACCCGATTTCTTCAATTATCCGATGCATTCCTGCATATTTGTCCAAAGTCCACAGGATGAAACGGATATCCACACATACGCATCTGTTATAGTCAGGAATGAAGACTGCATCCGATGCAAGTGATTCCTTGTTGCCGTCGAAGGCAAGTCCTATAAGCCTGCCTTTGGAGTCGAGTACCGGGCTTCCGGAGTTGCCTCCAGTAATGTCGTTGTCGGTAAGGAAATCCACATTCATCCCTCGACGTCCGTCTGCAAGGTCAAATCCCCATTTCCCCCAATCAGCTTTCCTGTACAGTTCAACCTGTCTGTCTTTCAGGTTGAATTCGTATGAATCCGGGTCATATTTTTCCAGTATTCCTCCCGGGGTGGTATGCCAGCTGCATATCACTCCGTCCTGAGGCTCTATGGCGCATACCGTGCCGTATGATATCCTCAATGTGGAATTGGCATCAGGGTATTGTGCAATGCCTTTGTCCTCCCGCATTCTGTACAATGCCTTGGTATATTCCCTTGAAAGGCTCCTGATGTCATCCCTGCCTTCTATCTCGCTTTCTCGGGAATTGAAGTCGGTAATCCTGGTGCTCATGAGGAATGCGCACAGTGGGTCGTTTTCTATCTCCTCCCTTGTAACTTCCTGGGCCATGAGCCTTGCAATGCCCTCTTCGGAGGTGAATATGCTGCTCTCCCACAAATCATCTGCCATCCGTCGGAAATCATATCCATCATTGTGACGGTATAATTCCATCACAGCCTTCTGGATGTCTGAACGGAAGGATGGATCCACATTCTCCAGGTACTGTATTATGGTATATGTCATAAGGTCTTTCTCGACCCTGAGGTCAATCTCTTCGTAATCCTTGAGAATATATGGAGCCAGACCTGTCTTGTCATGGGAATTGAATGCACGGCGCAGAATCAGGCCTATCCGTGTTCCTCTTATCAATGTCTCACGGTAATATGTCTTGCTTTCCTCCAAGGATTCGATTTCGGCATATTTTTTCGAAATCTTGTCAGGAAGCTCTTTCCAGCATTCCTTTCCTTCTGCTTCCACCCATGCCTCGAGTTCTCTGTCCTGCTGCTTCTTGAGAGAGGCAACACCGAATCTCCTGAAACACTGGGCTTCTCCAGCCCCAAGCTCCTGGAAATTGCTCAGGGAAAAATAATAGTCTGAATATTTGAGCCTTATATCAGGGTCTCTGTTCATCCACCCGTTGATAATCTCCATCTGGTCCTGTCGTACTGATGTGGAAATCGGCAGTGAGACCTTCTCCCTGAATTCTATTTCCGAACCGGGACAATATCTGTTCGTGCGTCCGGGGTATCCGATGACCATCGTGAAATCGCCCGGTCTGTATCCTTCGAGGGAGACCTTGAGACGTTTCGCAGGTTTGAGGGGGATATTCTCTGACGAATAGCCGGAGGGGGAGCCGTCAGGCGCTGTATAGATTCTGTACATGGCGAAGTCGCATTTGTGCTGCGGCCATTCCCAATTGTCGATATCACCGCCGAACGCAGCCATGGAAACAGGAGGTGCTGCAACCAATCTGATATCATTATATACCTGATACAGAGCCATATAATATTTGGAACCAGCCCAATATGACGACAGGGATGCCTCCAGTCCCGAGGCTTCGGAATATTTCCGCTCAAGGATGTAGCTGATCTTGCGCATTCCTACCGGCCTGCCGCTGCTGCGGAGCTCATCGGACAGGGTGGACACCTCATCCGTCACATCCATGACTTTCTTGAGGATGTAGATGCTTTTGCCCGGGATGTTGACTTCCTCTTCGGACTTCATAGCCCAGAATCCTTCTTCGAGGTAATTGTGCTGCGGGGTGCTCAGGGCATGCACATCGCTGTAAGCACAATGGTGGTTGGTGATTACCAGGCCGTTGTCGGATATGATGCTTCCGGTGCATCCGAAGTCGAGGGAGACCACGGCGTCGGCTAAAGAAGCACCCTCGGCGTCGGCATCATATATGTCCTTGGCGTTGAGGGTCAGGCCGCGTTCCTGCATCTTTTTCTCGAGGGCTGAATTGATGGCATGTATCATCCACATTCCTTCGTCGGCGCTCAGGTTGAGGCAGGACAGGGCTGCTATCAGTATTATTGTTATTCTTTTCATTGTTCTGTCTGTCATGTCGAGCGAAGTCGAGACATCTATTTGTCAGGATTGAACGTACGGCATGTCCCGGGAGTCTTGAAAGAGAGCTTTGCCGGAGTTTCCCTGACGTCATCCTTCGCATAGGTGATGGTCCATGTTTCCATAGTCATCAGTTCCCAAACCTTTTCAGCCGTCATAGGTGCCGCAAACCTGACCTGAATCGCAGGCTGCAGGCTATCGTTGAGGTTGAGATATACTCCGATGATGCCTTCGTGTTTTGACAAATGGTTGCTCAGGAACGGCATGTTGCGCAGGATGATTGGCTTCTCATAATTAGGATCGGCTATTTCGTAAATGTACTGCGCTTTGCCGGCATTTTCCTCCACCCTGCTCTTGAACTCTGCCTTGAACGGAGAGAACATCCTCCTTATGAATTCTTCCACAGGCATTTCCCATGTTTCAGGCTCCATCTCCACGAATTCATAATCCACTTCCGTAGTCTTGGTGCCGCCTCCGTGAACAGGCATTTCGAGGGTCTTCATCTCGACGATGTCCTTGAACCATTTGCTGTCGAATTCTTCAGAAGGATCGACATATACCCTCACGATAAGAGGACATGCGAATTCGGTCTCAAGCCCGTAGATTTTCCTTCCTGTCAGCCTCATCTGGAGTCCGAGATAGTTGATGTCCATCTTGTCGTACATCTTTTCAGTCCTGATTGTCAATGTTTTGACCTTTGAAGTCTGTGACGGGTCAGGAGTCTGTACACGGAATTTCGATGGAACATATATGGCTTCCCTTATCTTTTCCGGATCGGTGACGGACGGGTCATAGAGGATTTCGGCCTCATGTTTCTTGACGAATGTCCTGACTCCGTATATTCCAGGAATCTTCTCGAGTCTTGCCTTGAAGGCCATAGAGCTTCCGTAGCATTTGACTGAGCGGAGACCGTCCATCCTGACAGTTTCCAATGTGCTCTTGTCCACAATCTGCCTTACGGTGCCGTCCTCTTCAACGGTTTCAAGACCCCATTTCATGTCGATTGTAGGAAGCTCGAATTTGCCTCCTGCCCAGATGCCGAATGCCACCAGGCCGATTGTGAGCAGGGCAGGGACAATGCTCCATCCCTTGCCTTTGATGCGGCGAGACACTCCCATTTTCAGGGCTCCGCTCGAGCAGGAAGCCACACAGTCTCCGCAGAGGGTGCAGTCCACGGAGTTGATTCTGCCGTTGTTGAACGATTTTATGTCGATATGGTATGGACACTGCTTGATGCAAAGTCCGCATCTGTTGCAGAGATGTTCATCCTTCATTACATGCATCAGCTGGAGCTTAGGCTTCGAGTGGAAGATTTCAAGAAGGTAGCCAAGAAGGCAGAATGCTCCCAGAAGCACGGCCCATGGAATGTTCGCCCCAAGCACATCGGCCACATAATATGCTCCGAAAAGCACTCCAATCCACAACCAGAACTTCAGGGAATTGGAGATTGCTCCGAGAGGACAGAGGTACTTGCACCAGAACATGTCCACGAAGAAACTTCCGAGAAGCACGAGAACAAGGGCAGTGATTGACATCCAGAGGGTTATTTCCCCCTTGAAGCCGGTCGCCACAGCGTAGTACGGGTCAATGTTCTTGCAGAAGAGCTCGCTCGCGCCTACGGTATTGTAGAATATCCAGAACAGGAGTGCATATTTGAATATTCTCAGAATCTTGTCTGCAATGCTTCCGTTGCGTATCTTCAATCCCTTTATATGCATTGCCCTGCGTGCCTTTCCGAGGATGTCCTGTACCGTCCCTATAGGGCAGACATAGCCGCAGAACAGCTTGCTGAACAGGATGATGGCCGCAGCAAGCACAATGCCCATCATCACCTGGAGAGATGACATGGAGCATGGGAGGCTGTTGTTGGCAAGGTATGTGGACAATGCCTGAAGCCCTCCGAAAGGACAATATTTTTCCGGATCTGCCGGCTCGGCAAACTTCACCAGTCCCGACAAAAAAACTATCAGTGCTGCAAGCACACCCCATTGAAGGAGATATTTAGGCCAGTTCTTTCTTATTACGCTTTTTCTGGACATGACAATGTGTTTTATGTTATCAGTTGCAAGTTATTATTTTTCGTTGTAAATATTGCAGAAAACATCGGATTTCATGACTTTCCTTGCAAGATTCTGTATATCCTTGCTGTTTATCCGGCTGATTTCCCGTGCATAGTCGAAATATCCGTCAATTCCGTATTCGATTTTTTCCATAAGTTTCATGTTCTTGAATGAAACGGATTCTTTTTCCTTTTCTTCGAGTTCGCGGTGATATTTGGTGAGATATTTCACTGCAGCATCCATTTCTTCCGGGGTCGGACCGTCATTGCCGAGACTTGCAAGTTCATCCTCTACATCTCCTATGAGAATGTCCTTCATTTCCGGCCTTGTCTGGAAAAAGACCGTGGACTCGAACGATCCTCCGTTCTCTGTCCTCAGCTCAGTATTGAAGCGAACGCTGTATGTCCCTCCGCGGGCCTCCCTGATCTGGTTTACATAGCGGGCAGACATTATGTAGTCGAGGATTTCAAAACACAGGATATTCTTCTTGTCGAGTTTTGTCTTGCCCCTGAAATTATATTCGACAATGCTTTTTGGCGCAGATTCAACCGGATAATCTTCATCCAGGACGACTTTGCCTTCATAGCAAGGAGCAGTAGGTTTCACCTTGGCAATGTCCTTGTTTTCATCGAGCTTGATAGAGGCTATATATTTGCAGACCAGTTCTTTTATTGATTCTTTATCCAAGTCGCTGCATATATATACTCTCATGCGGTCAGTCCCGGAGAAGCTCCTTCTGAAAACATCTTTCAGAAATTCCTGGCTGAGCTCCTGTATGTCGCTTGAATCGGCTTCCGCCACCCATGGATGCCCGCCGAAACGGATATCACGGACTTTATTCTTGAAAAGCTGCTGGTTAGTAGGAGTCTTGCCGAGGGTTGAAAGACTGTTGGCAATGAATTGCTCGAGCATCACATCTTCTCCCATATACGGTTCCGTAAGCTGAAGATAAGCCATTTTCAAGGCTTTTTCAGCATTTTTCCTGTTTGACAGGGCAGAAATGAATGCCTTATCTTTTCTAAAATATGTGGTCAGATCCACACCTGAACATGCCGGCATGCTGTGCAGGCGCGAGCGGTCCGTGCCCCGGAATCCCATATATCTGCCCAGATAACCCAAGGCAGCTTTCGATGCACCGATCTTGTTCTGGTCTAATGCAGCATATCCCGTATCAAAATAGTATGTTGCAGAAAAATGAGTTGGAGAGAACACTTCATCAGAAGGAGTCCAATATACTTCAGCTCCGTTGTCAAGCACCCATTTTTCGCTTGTAGTCCCTTTTACGGGAACGATTTTGACTATCCTTCCCTCCGGGACATCCACATCAAGCGAAATCCTGTCGAATGTAAGGAATCTCTTTTCCGGAATCCTGCTGTCGGCCTCTGCAATGATGCTCTTCATTCTCTCCTTGTCCGGCAGAATGTCCTTCTTGCTCTCATTGCAGCTGTAAGCATATATTATCTCGCTGTCAGAGAATACTTTAGAGATATATCCGTTAACATCTTCCGGTGTGATTTCTTCAATCAGGCTCTTCTGGATTCTCTTCATTTGAGACGGAAGGATGCAAGGGTAGCCTCTGAGGAAATGCTCCTTGCATACATTGACTATATCCTTGTCCTCGACATCCTTGTCGGAATACTCCTTGTCAAGCTTGAGCCTTGAGGCAGAATGGAATACAGCGGTCTCCACCTCTTCATCCGACAATCCGTACGCTTTCAGGCTGTTCATCTGGTCCTGATAGAATACCAAAAGTTCCTCAAGATCATCGTCCTTTTTAGGTGATATGGTAAAAAGCGTAATGTAGAATTCCGAGCTGTATTGATTAGTCACCACGACGGCTGATTTTGCCGGGCAATCCTTGGATTTCACAGCCTCCTTCAGCCTCATTTCAATGGCATTGGTCAGGACTTCGCGTATGAGCGCGTCCTTTACAAAACCATAAGTAGAACGCTCCTGTCGTGACGGGAATACCTGTTTGTGAATGACTTTCAGGGTCTGGTATTTTATCTGGCCGTCAGTCATGTTCTCCATGAGAGGCTCTTCAAGAACAGGTACCTTATAAATTTCTTTTTCTTTAGGATTCTCCCTTGCAGGAATGTCTGAAAAGCTGTCTCTGACCTTCTTCTCCATTGCTTTGGGATCGAAGTCTCCGACTATGACGACGGCCTGGAGGTCAGGGCGATACCAAGTGTCATAAAAGTCAAGAATCTCCTCTCTCTTGAATCCGTTGATAACTTCCAAAGTGCCGATCACTGACCTGTCTGCATGCTTGCTTCCTTTGTATATCAATGCATTCTGCTTCATCGCCATCCTTGTTCGGGAATCGTCGCGGCGTCTCCATTCTTCGCTGATGACTCCTCTTTCCGCATCAAGGGCTTCCATTTCACAAGAAATATCCGTTGACCAGTCGTGCAGGACCAAAAGGACGGAGTCTATGAAAGACTCTCTCACAAGAGGAATGGACGACAGATTGTAAACGGTCTCATTCCTTGTCGTATATGCATTGATGTTGGCACCGAACCTGACTCCTTCTTTGGAAAGGAAACCAAAAAGCTCTTTGTCCGGATAATGCTTTGTTCCATTAAAGGCCATATGCTCAAGGAAATGTGCCAGCCCGTTCTGGTTGTCTTCTTCCTGCAAGGCTCCGACATTATGCACGATATAGAAGTCGGCGCATCCTTTCGGTTTCTCATTATGCCGGATATAATATGTCATGCCGTTGTCGAGCTTTCCGATGATTGTCTCGCTGTCCTGCGGGATGATCATGCTTGACAGTGAATCAGAATGAAAAGTCTGCCCGTATGATGAGATGACGGACAGAATGCAGAAAAATACGATTGTTGATATATGTTTCATACTATCAAAAATTTTCATGTTCGGTTTCATATTGTCAGAATGAAAATCCTATGCGGGCGTTGAACATGTTCCTGTAATTCTGTGCCAGATATGATACCTGACGCAGAGAATGGATGTAAGTGTCAGACACTTCCATCCAGATGGAGAATTTATTGTTTATAAGACGGGTATATCTGAAAGAAACAGATGCTGATGCACGGGGTATGGTGCGATATTCAAAGTCTCTGTTGAGGTATCCGTCGGCAGATACCGGAGAACCGGATGAGGATGACGCAAGCTGTCCGTCCTGCTGCGGATTGCCGGCTCCGGCTGATGCGGCAATGATGATACCCGGTGTAAATATGTTCTTTTTAACTGAAAAATCTTTCGAACCATGCAGGTTGAGAGAGAATTCCATTATATTGCTGATTCTGTAGAACGGATAGATGGTGGCTGTCTGTGACCTACGGTCAAACGAGAGTCCTATACCGTATTTCCATTCCGGTCTGTTGTCCTTTATTCCGGTCCATCCGTCATATTCCACTTTTGCGGAAAGGTCTGTTCTTGAAAGAACTTCCTTGCTTCCAAGGTATTCCGTAACAGTGTTTTCTCCCGGATTTGTGGTTTTCCGGTAGATGTTTTCATTGTTGTCCAGCCCCTCATAGACGGCACTGACACCTATTTTATGCTTGTTGCCTCCAATGTTCAGGATTACACCACCTTCATAACTTGCAGTGTTCCCGGCAAATTCACAATATACGACATCGGTGCTTGCCCTGTTTCCATATAAGCCGCTCCTGTGGAGGTATTTCAACTCGTGATATGTTTTTACTTTTTGCCCTGTTTCAAACTGAATCGCTCCGCCGAAAATGTTGTTTAGCATTGGCCTTGTAGCGGATTCCGCAGGCATATATCCGTAATCTCCGCTGAAAATTTCCTTTGAGCCGAAGAATCCCCCGTAATCCACGAACGTGAAATAATTTGTGGCGGTATCTCCGAAAACCTTACCGGAAATAGATTCCATCCGTCTGATATACAGGAAATTGAATCCGAAGGAGAAAGCATCGGAAGGCGCCCATCTGCATCCTGCGCTCACCTCCATGTCCAGGAGGACATTCTTGTAGCGGGGGTCTTTTCTCTTTGCGTAGTCACCTGCAGTGTAGTCTATTGCCGCACTGAGGGACCAGTGGTCGGAAATGAGATAGGCGAGAGCACCGTAAAGGTGATATTGTTCCCGGATCTTGGTTCCGGTGGTAGTTTCTGAAAATTCTATCAGGTCGATGGGATTATATGAGGGGA
>JBJEBN010000083.1:0-9414 GCA_051870095.1 Candidatus Cryptobacteroides sp.
CATCGTGAGAGTGAGCGATAGCGAACGGCTATCATACTCTCACAAAATTTTTATACATGTAAAAATTTTTGATAGTATGAAATTTTTTGACAGAACGGAGGAAATCGCTACCCTAAAAGAGATTCGGGACTTATCTAAGGATAATGCTCAATTCACAGTAGTTACCGGTCGTCGTCGCATCGGCAAGACCCATCTTGTATGGAAAGCGTATGAAGACATGCCGATTCTTTATTTCTTTGTCGCCCGCAAAGCAGAAACCGACTTATGCTCTGACTACCTTCTGGAGATTGAAAATAAGTTAGGAATACCCACAATGGGTAAAGTTGAGCGTTTCACTGAAATCTTCGAGTATCTGATGAAACTCTCCATAGAACACCCGATAACACTCTTTATTGATGAGTTTCAGGAGTTCTTCAAGGTTAATAAATCTGTCTATAGCGACATGCAGCGTATATGGGACCAGTACCACACTCACTCTCACATCAATCTCATCGTCTGCGGTTCCATCTACTCAATGATGACCAAGATTTTCAAAGACAAGAAGGAGCCTTTGTACAATCGCCAGACAAGATTTATGTCTGTAAAGCCATTCACTCCTGCTGTCTTGAAGGAGATTATGGCAAAATATAATCCTGACTATACTCAGGAAGACCTGCTCGCTCTATACTCGTTTACTGGAGGAGTCGCCAAATATGTTCAGTTGCTCATAGATGCAGGAGCCACTACAAAAACCAAGATGCTCAATCAGATCATCAAGTCAGACTCAATCTTCTTAGGAGAAGGCAAAGCCATTCTTATTGAAGAGTTTGGCAAAGACTATGGCATATACTTCTCAATCCTTTCGGCAATTGCACGTGGCAAGACTTCACGCTCGGAGATAGAGAATGTAGTCGGCAAGGAAATCGGTGGCTATCTTACAAAGCTGGAGAATGAATATGAAGTCATCAGCAAAAAACAGCCAATCTTTGAAAAAAGCTCAACCAAGAATGTCCGCTATACGATTGAAGACAACTTCTTCACCTTCTGGTTCCGTTTCATATACAAATACAACTATATGCTTGAGATTGAGAACTACGATGCTGTAAAGACTATCATCAATCGTGATTACGAAACCTTCTCCGGACTGATGCTCGAACGCTATTTCAAACGAGTTCTCATCGAAAGCAGAAATTACACCAGAATCGGTAGCTGGTGGGACCGCAAAGGCGAAAAAGAAATTGACATCGTGGCAGAAAACGAACTGGAGAAACGAGCTCTTTTCATCGAAGTCAAACGAAAAATTGAAAATTTTGATCTGGACGTATTAAGCAGCAAAGTCGAGGCATTCTCTCGTGCCACTGGAGAATTCAAAGATTACATAGTCGTACAGAAGGGCTTATCAATGAATGAGATGTGATTCACTCTCGTATTTCCTGACTTTGGCAAAGCTTCACTAAAAATTTTTCTATATGCAACGAAAAAGGGATAATCAGCATCTTATATGTCGATTATCCCTATTTCCAATATGATTAGATTTATCTCCCCAATATTTTCTTTGCTTGTATTGTCTTCATGCAGTGCGTTTTTTTCGAAAGATGACATTTCCATGCCTTATTCCGAATATGAAATCCTCGGTACTGTCGTGGATTCCGTCACGGGTGAGCCCGTATCAGGTGTTTCTGTCACATTGTTCGAGGCTGCCATGAGTGAGGACGGAAAGAATATGGAGGTAGGTTCGAAAATCGACAGCCTTGAAGTGTCCCGTGACGGCACTTTCGACCTGTCCGGACGCTCATACAGGGGACTGAATGATTTCAAGTTCATAAGGGTCACTGATCTGGACCTGACGATGGACGGTTCTTATGCTCCTGAAATGTTCGAGGTGAAACTGCAGTTCGATGCAGAGCCTCCGGCCAATGCCCATATGTCGGAGGGATCTTTTGCCAACCGTGATGTCCTGCTGAAGGTTGACCGGCAGTAAGCCGTTGTTATTGACGGGATTGCCTCAGGTAGGTTGACACCGGAAGCAAGGCAATCAGGTATCCGATGATTGCGACTCCCGCAATTGTAAAAATAATGTCCGGCAGTGCAAGTATTACAGGATAGGACTGAACTATGAAGCTGCCCGGCATCTTGATGAAGCCGAAATGCTGCTGCGCGAGGGAGAATCCGATTCCTATGACGAGTCCTGCAGCGAGTCCGGAAAGCGATATCATCCAGCCTTCCAGTACGAATATACGTCTTATCAGCCTGTCATCAGCACCGAGTCCGCGCAGGGTCCCGATGTCCGGTTTCTTGTCGATTATCAGCATGGACAGACTTCCGAAAATATTGAAAGCGATGATTATGATAATGAATATCAATATCATATAAATGGCCGCTTTCTCGTATTTCATCATCTTGTACAGGGATTCGTTCTGCTGGAAGCGGTTCTTGACCTTGAAATCCGCCCCGAGTCTTCCTGCAATTTCTTCCTGAATCTTTTTCTGCTCCTCCTTGCCGGTTCCTTCCATGAACCTGATTTCCACTGCAGACACCTCATCATCATATTCGAGAAGTTCGCGCATCGTTTCAATGGGGACAATCATCAGTGAGGCATCTACATCGTTGCTTATGCTGAAAACTCCTGATGGCCAGACCTTGACGCTTTCTATTGACGAAGCCGGGCTGGAAAGGGAAATCCTTCTTGTCCTTGACGGAAAATACAGTTCGACAGGGGAGAGGAAGCGCGGATTCATATTCATGTCGTATGCAAGCTGCGCCCCCACGCACGCCAAAGGAATGTCGCCTTTGTGAAGCTTGAATTCTCCGTCGCGGATATGTTCCTTGAGGGGAGTTTCCTCCTCGTATATCCAGTCCACTCCTTTGGCCACGGCGAGTGACTGTCTGCCGTCATAGCTAATGAAAACCTGCTCCTGAAGCACGCAGCTCATGTTCTTGACCGCGGGCTGATCGTATATCCAGTCATAAACGTCACCTTCCGGGACAAATGTCTTGCCTGTGGAGGGGACTATGGCCAAATCGGCTTCGACATTGCCCATCATCGAGGTGATGAGCGAGTCGAAGCCGTTGTATATGGACATGATTATTATGAGTGCAGCCGTTCCCACAGCCATGCCGACCGCGCTTATCGCCGAGATTATGTTTATCACATTGTGTGATTTCTTGGCGACAAGATATCGTCCGGCTATGAAGAGGGGAAGGTTCATATCTGCCAGATCCCTATTTCTTCAGAAGTTGCTCGATGTGTTCCACATAGTCGAGGGAACTGTCGAGGAAGAATTCGATTTCGGGTACTATCCTGAGCTGTTTCCCGACCCTTGAACCGAGTTCTCCGCGCAGGGCCCTGCAATTCTCGTGGAGCAGGGCCATCACCCCTTCAGCCTTGTCTGACGGGAAGATGCTCACATAAATCTTGGCAATGGAAAGGTCAGGGCTGATCTTTACGCCGCTTACCGACACGAGGGCTCCGTTGAAAGCCGCCATGCCTTTGCTGCGGATGATTTCAGCCATGTCCTTCTGGATTTCCCTGGCAACCTTCAGCTGCCTTGTGCTTTCCGTAGCTTTTTCCATGTTATCCAATGACCTTTATGAGGTAATAATTCTTCTTGCCTCTCTGGGCGAGGACATATTTGCCATTGATGAATGACTCGGAGTCAATCTGCGCATTGATGTCGGTAACTTTTTCCTTGTCAATGCTCACTCCGCCGGCCTGGATCATCTTGCGGCATTCTCCCTTTGAAGGGAAGATGTTCGTTTCTGTTGCGAGCAGGTCGATTACGCCAAGAGGAAATTTGGAAGCATCTACATCAAAGCTCGGAACGCCGCCGAACACGTCGAGGAATGTCTGTTCGTCAAGCGATTTGAGAGCCTCCCTCGTCGAGTTGCCGAAGAGCATGCCGGAAGCAGCCACAGCCTTCTCGTATTCCTCTGCGCCGTGAACCATGGTGGTCACCTCCTTTGCAAGCAGCTTCTGGAGTTCCCTGCGCTCAGGTGCCTCCGCGTGCCTTGCAATGGCTTCTTCGATTTCCTCCTTGCCGAGCATCGTGAAAATCTTGATGTATTTCTCTGCGTCTGCATCGGAAACATTGAGCCAGAACTGGTAGAACTGGTATGGAGATGTTCTTGCAGGGTCGAGCCAGATATTGCCTTTCTCGGTCTTTCCGAATTTGCCTCCGTCTGCCTTGGTAATCAGCGGGCAGGTGAGGGCGTATGCTTCCTTGCCGAGGATGCGGCGGATAAGCTCGGATCCCGTGGTTATGTTGCCCCACTGGTCGGCGCCTCCCATCTGGAGGGTACATCCTTTGTGCTCATAGAGATAGAGGAAGTCGTAGCCCTGGAGGAGCTGGTATGTGAATTCTGTGAATGACATTCCTTCGCGGGATTCGGAGGAGAGGCGTTTCTTCACTGAATCCTTGGCCATCATGTAATTGACAGTGATGTGCTTTCCGATGTCCCTTGTGAAATCGAGGAATGAATATCCTTTCATCCAGTCGTAGTTGTTCACGAGCTCGGCCTTGTTCGGGGCGTCAGAATCGAAATCAAGGAATTTGGAGAGCTGAGCCTTGATGCATGCAACATTGTGGCTGAGGGTCTGCTCGTCGAGGAGGTTCCTCTCCTGTGATTTCATTGACGGGTCGCCGATCATTCCGGTTGCTCCTCCCACAAGAGCGAGCGGTTTATGGCCGCAGTTCTGGAAGTGCTTGAGTATCATTATGCTGACCATGTGGCCAATATGGAGGGAATCGGCTGTAGGGTCTATGCCGACATAAGCGGCAGTCGGGCCTTCGAGGAGTTTCTCCTCTGTGCCTGGCATGATGTCCTGGATCATGCCCCTCCATTTCAATTCTTCTACAAAATTTTTCATTATTACTATTTTTAATTCATTATCATTCAGATGTCTCGACTTTGCTCGACATGACAGACTGACCAGATGTCTCGACTTCGCTTTTTGTCATCTCGACTAAGCGAAGCGCATGGAGAGATCTTCAATCTAACAAAGGCAGCAAACCCCTCCCTACCTCAGGACGAAGTGAGCTGACGGACGGGTGGAGTCTCCGGCGTAAAAATCAACTGTTATGCCATCGTCTGCTATGTTCAGCTTGTAGCATCCTGCTGATTTGGAGAAAGAATATCCCCTGACACCGGGACGGAACTCATCGAAAATTTCATTCCCGCTAAGTTTTCCATATCCCTCGATTCCCTCAGCTAAAACATTGTATATCCCGGCCTCTTCATCCTTCCACACACTGTTCATCGTCATCTGTGTGATGCGTCCTCCGTCACCGTACCAGTCGAGGTATTCGGTGGAGTGCGTGTGCCCGCAAAGCACTATGGCATTGCGTCTTGCAAACAGTCCGCGCATCGTATCCCTCGCAGTGTTATCCTTGTCCTTGCCATGGTAGTACCAGTTGCTGTATTTGTTCCCGTCGAAAGGAAAGACCGGAGCATGGCAAAGAATGAAAGTATATCTTGCCTTGGAGGTCTCATCAAGCAACCTTTTCACGGTCTCATCGTCCGGCTTGTTGAAATCTACGACTATGAAAGCATCCTCCCCGATCCAGAAAGCGAAATCCATACCTTTGACCTCGGTCCCGAGTTCTTTCGTGATCCTTTCCGGCATATATTTCAGATAAGCCTCACGGGCCTCCGAATCCTTGTTTCCCCTGACGTCATGGTTTCCGGCTACGGTAACAAACGGGGCAGGGCCCATTGCCTCCTTCAGGTATTCGAAAGCATCTCCGAGCATTTTGCAGTGTGCCTCAACGCCTGCCGTATCGCCCTGGATGAGGTCTCCGGTCTGAAACACAAGTTTGGTGTCGTCATCCACAAGACAAGCCGCCCTCTTGACAAGTCTCGGGCATCTGTCCTTCCACATTTCTGCGTTTCTGGCAAACTCCTTGCGGTGGTTTGCCTCCCTTGTCTTGTTCTTGAGGGAATACCCTTCGTGATAGTAGGTATCGGGCGCAGTGTCATAATGAGTATCACCGAGAATTACAACGGAATAGCTGCCGCCTTTGCCTTTGCGTCTGCCTTTCCTGCCTGCCAAAGCCTCGGCTGCATCAGCCGCTGGAGAGATTCCAAGTCCGATCAGACCGGCTGCAGATAATCTTAGGAAGTTTCTTCTGTCCATGGGTTTCAATAGTTACCAAATTACAACTCTTTCATTTTCAGGCCTGTACATCGCATCTCCCTCTTTGATTCCGAATGCCTCGAAGAATGTGTCGATGTTGCGCAGGGTTGCATTCACGCGGTTGCGGCCGAGGGAGTGCACATCGAGGAGAGTCAGTCTCTGCTCTTCCTGCGGAGTGATGTTCTGTGCCCAGAGGGTCGCATAGGCAAGGTAGAAGCGCTGCTCGGCGGTGAAGCCGTCAACGGGCTCCGGATGCTTGCCGTTGAATGAGTTCTGAAGTGCGGTGAATGCGATTCTGAGGCCTCCCTGGTCTGCGATGTTCTCACCGAGGGTTGCGGCGCCGTTTGCCATGAGCCCAGGCTGGATTTCCACCTGGTTGAACTGCTCTACGAGGCCCTGAGCCCTCAATTTGAATGCTTCGGCATCTTCCTCTGTCCACCAGTTGTTCATGTTTCCGTCCTTGTCGAAAAGGCGTCCCTGGTCGTCGAATCCGTGGGTCATTTCATGGCTGATTACAACTCCGATGGCTCCGTAGTTTACGGCATCGTCAGCGTCCGGGTTGTAGAACGGAGGCTGGAGAATGCCTGCCGGGAAGCAGATTTCATTGGTGGTAGGGTTGTAATATGCGTTCACGGTCTGAGGTGTCATGCCCCATTCTGCCTTGTCCACAGGTTTGCCGAGTTTTGCAAGGTTATCTTCAGTGTACCAGCGGGATGCGGCGCGGAGGTTCTCGTAATAGCTGTTTTCGGGATTGATTGTGAGGGTGGAGTAGTCCTTCCATTTGTCAGGATATCCGATTTTTACGGTGAATGCCGACAGTTTCTCCTGAGCCTTTGCCTTAGTGGCTTCGCTCATCCAGTCGAGGGCTGCAACTCTCTGACCGAGGGAGGTCTGGATGTTTGTCACCATCTCAAGCATTCTCTTCTTGTCCTTTTCAGGGAAATATTTCTTGACATACATCTGTCCTACAGCTTCTCCGAGGATGCCGTTTGGTGCCTTCATGGCTCTTTTCCAGCGAGGTTTCTGCTCCTGGATTCCTGCCATCTGCTTTGAGAAGAATTCGAATGACGCCTCCGTGAAATCGTCGCTGAGGCTGCCGCAGGCCGAACTGAGAAGCTGTGCCTGGAGGTAATCCCTGAGGACTGCACCATCAGCTGAAGCCACGATTTTGTCAAGCGCCTCGAAATAAGAAGGCTGCATCACGATGACTTTCTCCTGGTCGGCAAGTCCGAGTTCAGCGAAATACAAATCAAGGTGAAGGTGAGGGTATGCTGCGAATATTTCGCTGAAAGACATAGGGTTATACATGGCTTCATAGTTCCTCTGCTGTACCATTGACCAGTAAGGGACTGCGATTGCCATCTCAAAACTCATGGCGTTTCCTGCCTTTTCCGCAGCATTCTGATATCCTGCAAGGTTGAACACCTTTGTGAGGAATTTCTCATAGCCTTCGCGCAGAGAGGCGTTATCTTCATTAAGGTAATAGTCGCGGTTGCCGAGCCCGAGTCCGCTTTCGGCGAGATAGAGGGCGTTGTTGTTGCTGTCCATCAGGTCGGCATCAACTCCTGCGCCCCATGCTCCGTTTTCTCCGTAAAGGGCTAACTTTCCGATTGCCTTAGCGAAGCTTTCAGCATCACAAACCGCCTCAAGTTCCTGAAGGTAAGGCATTACCGGAGCCGCTCCCTCTTTGTTGAGGCGAAGGGAGTCGAGTCCCATCGTGTAGAGGTTGGCGATTTTCTGCTCGACGCTTCCTTTCTTTGTCTTGAGCTCTGTCAGGCCCTTGAAAAGCTCGTTGAGGCGGATTTCGTTGTTCTCGCGGAGGATGTCGAATGATCCGTAGCGGGAATATTCTTTCTTCAGAGGGTGGTTGCGCTGCCATCCAGCTGTTGCGTATGCATAGAAATCCTGGCCCGGGGCCACTGTAGTGTCGATGTTGGCGAGGTCAATAGCCGGAACCTTTTCCTGTGCCGGCTGACTGTTGCAGGCTGCCGCCATGAATGCGATTGCCATGATAAGTGCTTTATTTTTCATTTTATGATTAGTTATATCCATATTATATACTTTGCGTTTTGTCAACAACTCAAGTTTCGCAAATACGAAACATAAATCAATAAGACAAACACGCAAAGTTAAGGATATTCTTGAACTTATCCACCAATTATTCCTACAACTTGTTTTCATACTATCAAAAATTTTCATGTTCGGCTTCAGGGCAGCCATTCCGTATTATGATACCATGACCATCTCATTCTCCCTCCGATATTGAACCGGATGTCCTGGTTAATCCATTGCATCCACATCGCCAATAGAGGATTTCGGCATATTAAAACAAGCATCGCAACTTCTCCACAGATTACGATGCTTGTATTTATCTTGACATAATGTCACAATGAAATCAATGTCTCGACAGGCAAACCCGAGTACCTCGCAACCATATCAATTGCCATCCCATCTGCCAGCTGATTTGTGTGGGAGGGGTGAGGTGTGTCAGTTGCATCACATAAAATTTGACAGCAGATGCACAATCTGTCAAAAATTAGCTAAATTTGACAGATGAATATAATTCTGTCAAAAATGCAACCATTCGATAGAAACGAACCATACAACTCACTTCCAGGACTTCCCCCCGCAGAAAATTTATATTTCAATGATGCCTCATTGATTAAAAAAATCATTGATGCAAATAAAAGGTTGGCGGAGCTGAAGGGCTTGGCCTCGACGTTGCCTAACCAGTCAATTTTCGTTAATACGATTGCTCTCCGGGAGGCCAAGGCAAGTAGTGAAATTGAGAATATATTCACAACTGATGATGAACTCTACAAAGCTCTGACTTACCATGAGGAAGATTCTGTACAGGGACCCGCCAAGGAAATTCTCCATTATCGGGAGGCGTTATGGAAAGGCTATGACGAAATAGCCAGGGCGGGCAAGTTCACGGTAGATACCATCATAGCAATATATCGTCAGGTGAAGCAGACCCATGACGGGATTCGTCCGTATCAGGCAGAGATTGTCATCAAGAAACGCGGATGGGGTTCATTAATAGGGGAGACAGTATACACACCTCCCCGCGGCAAGGGTGTAGTGGAAAAAATGCTCCGGGAACTTATTGATTTTTTGAATGATGACGAGCGATTTCCAATTGATCCGTTAGTCAAGATGGCCATGGTCCATTATCAGTTCGAGGCTATTCATCCCTTCCGTGATGGCAATGGGCGAACTGGCCGAATTATCTGCCTGCTATACCTTATTCAGAAAGGACTTCTGGATCTGCCTATTCTATACATGAGTGCTTATATACT
>JBJEBN010000084.1:0-38963 GCA_051870095.1 Candidatus Cryptobacteroides sp.
ACCTCCTTTCATTCTACAACTTCGACGGTGACAACGCTCCGGTTATCCGCGGTTCTGCACTTGGTGCACTCAACGGTGACCCAGCATCAGTAGAGAAAGTAATGGAACTCATGAACGCAGTTGACGAGTACATTCCGCTTCCTCCACGTGACAACGAGAAACCATTCCTTATGCCAATCGAGGATATCTTCTCAATCACAGGTCGTGGTACTGTAGCAACAGGCCGTATCGAGACCGGTATCATCCATGTAGGTGACGAGGTTGAGATCGTAGGTCTCGGCGAAGAGCCTAAGAAGACTGTCGTAACAGGTGTCGAGATGTTCCGCAAGCTCCTCGATGAGGGAGAAGCTGGTGACAACGTTGGTCTCCTCCTCCGTGGTATCGACAAGAAGGAAATCAAGAGGGGTCAGGTACTTGCTAAACCTGGTACTATTCATCCTCACCAGAAATTCCAGGCTGAGATTTACGTATTGAAGAAAGACGAGGGTGGTCGTCATACTCCATTCCACAACCACTACCGTCCTCAGTTCTTCATCCGTACCCTTGACATCACCGGAGAGATTACTCTTCCAGAGGGTGTAGAGATGGTAATGCCTGGCGATAACGTTACTATCACAGTAGATCTTATCTACCCAGTAGCTATCAACGAAGGTCTTCAGTTCGCAATCCGCGAGGGTGGACGTACAGTTGGTGCAGGTCAGGTAACAAAGATTCTTGAGTAATCGAAATACCCAATAGTCAAGTGGGTGCCTTACGACACCCACTTTTTTAGGGGAATAGTATAAGGGTAGTACAGAGGTCTCCAAAACCTTTAGTCTGGGTTCGAATCCTGGTTCCCCTGCAAATATCAAAGGTTACGATTTGGTAATGTTTAACAGATGCTGCAACCGCTTCCAATCTGCAGCGTCCATTAAATGTAAAGATGAGAAAGTTTATCAACTATCTGAAAGAGTCGTATGTCGAGCTGACAAAGAAGGTCTCCTGGCCTACATGGGACAAGCTGACAAATTCCGCTATCGTTGTGATGGTGGCTTCTGTCATCTTGGCTGTTGTCATCTTCGCAATTGATTTCTGCTTCCAACATCTGATGTCAGCAATCTACACTTTGTAAAATTACCTGATTATGAGCGAGAGCAATAAGAAATGGTATGTGCTGAGAGCAGCAGGTGGAAAGGAGAAAAAAGCCAAAGAGTATCTCGAAAAGGAGATTGAAAGATGTGGCCTTCAGGATCTGGTTTCTCAGGTCCTTGTTCCAACCGAAAAAGTTTACAGGATCCGCGACGGAAAAAGAATCTGTACAGAAAGACTTTTCTATCCGGGCTATGTGCTTATCGAGGCTGAACTCACCGGCGAACTGCAGTACATCATCCGTAACGAAGTTCCTCACATGTCAGGCTTCCTCACAGAGAAGCGTGATGTAAGGAGGGATGGAGGAAAGGTTCAGGAAGAGAAACTTCCTATTCCTCTCAGAGATGACGAGGTAAAGAGGATTCTCGGCGAACAGGATGAAGTGGCAGTCAACGAAGGCGAGACAGTTGTGGACTACAAGGTCGGAGAAGCTGTCAAGATTACAGACGGTCCTTTCAACGGATTCGACGGTACTGTAGAGGAAATTGTCGAAGACAGGAGCAAACTTAAAGTCATGGTCATGATTTTCGGCAGAAAGACTCTTCTTGAACTCAACTTTACACAAGTAACTAAAGAATAATCAAAATTATGGCAAAAGAAGTTACCGGGTTTATCAAACTCCAGATCAAAGGCGGTGCAGCCAATCCATCACCTCCAGTAGGACCGGCACTCGGTTCCAAGGGTTTGAACATCATGGATTTCTGCAAGCAGTTCAATGCCCGCACTCAGGAAAGCGCAGGTAAGGTATTGCCGGTTGTTATCACAGTCTACAGCGACAAGTCTTTCTCATTCGAAGTAAAGCAGCCACCTGTAGCAGTTCAGCTCAAAGAAGCAGCAAAGATTTCATCCGGTTCTGCAGAACCTAACAGAAAGAAGGTTGCCACCATCACTTGGGATCAGGTAAAAGCAATTGCAGAGAGCAAAATGCCGGACATGAACGCATTTACTCTCAAATCAGCAATGACAATGGTCGCCGGTACGGCGAGAAGTATGGGTATCAAAGTCGAGGGACAGTTCCCTGCTGACATCTAAAAATCACACGCAAAATGAGTAAACTGACAAAAAACCAGAAACTGGTTATCGCAAAATACGATGCGGATACGCAGTACAAGCTTTCAGAAGCGTGTGAGCTGGTAAAGGAAATCACCTTCACCAAGTTCGATGCTTCAGTGGAGCTTCATGTAAACCTCGGTGTTGACCCAAGGAAAGCCAACCAGATGGTCCGCGGCGTCGTTACTCTTCCGAACGGAACAGGAAAACAGACACGCGTACTCGTACTCTGTACTCCAGACAAGGAGAACGAGGCAAAGGAAGCTGGTGCAGACTATGTAGGTCTTGACGAATATATCGACAAGATCAAAGGTGGATGGACTGATGTAGATGTCATCATCTGTACACCGTCTGTCATGGCAAAGGTCGGAGCTATCGGTAGGATTCTCGGTCCGAGAGGACTTATGCCAAACCCTAAGACCGGTACAGTGACTATGGAAATCGGAAACGCAGTCAAAGAGGTAAAGGCCGGAAAGATTGACTTCAAGGTTGACAAGACAGGAATCGTCCATGCGGCCATCGGAAAGGCATCTTTCACAGGAAAGCAGATCTATGAGAATGCTCAGGAGCTTATCAACGCTATCCTCAAGCTGAAACCTCAGACTTTGAAAGGTACTTATATGAAGGCAGTTTCAATCTGCACGACAATGAGTCCCGGAATCCATGTAGATATTAAAACAATCGGCAGTGCTGAGTAATAAAATTCAATGTTATGAGAAAAGAAGAAAAAGCCCAGATACTTGAATCTATCGCAGCACAGCTTTCAGAGACACCTAATTTCTACATTACAGACATCTCTGGACTCAATGCCGGCGATACATCAAAACTCCGTCGCGAGTGCTTTGAAAAGAACATCAAGCTTGTTGTGGTAAAGAACACTCTCTTCCACAAAGCACTTGAAGCTCTCCAGAACGAGGAAGTCGCACAGGTTTACCCTGCACTCGAGGGACCTACTGCAATCATGTATTGCGAGACTGCAAACGCCCCTGCAAAACTTATCAAGAAGTTCAACGATGCAGGATCTGAGAAACCAATCCTCAAAGCTGCTTATGTACAGGAATGTGCATTCGTCGGCGCAGACAAGCTCAACGAGCTCTGCAACATCAAGTCACGCGAAGAACTCATCGCAGACATCGTTGCACTCCTCCAGGCTCCTGCACGCAATGTCATCTCCGCTCTGCAGAATGGTGGTCCTCAGACTATCGCAGGCCTCGTGAAAACCCTTTCAGAAAAAGAATAAACAATAACAATTTAAATAGTTACAATTATGGCAGATATTAAAGCACTTGCAGAAGAGTTGGTAAACCTTACTGTAAAAGATGTTCAGGAACTCGCTAACATCCTCAAAGAGGAGTACGGAATCGAGCCAGCTGCAGCAGCAGTTGCAGTTGCAGGCCCTGCAGCAGCAGGTGAGGCTGCTCCAGCTGAGCAGACAGAATTCGATGTTATCCTCAAATCAGCTGGTCAGGCTAAGCTTGGCGTTGTAAAGGCTGTGAAAGAGGCTACAGGTCTCGGACTTAAAGAGGCTAAGGACATCGTTGACAAGGCTCCGGTAGCAGTTAAGGAGAAAGTTTCCAAGGCTGAGGCTGAGTCACTGAAGGCTGCCCTCGAAGAGGCAGGAGCAGAAGTTGAGATTAAATAACTTCTCCCCTTCCCCTCTGATGGGAAAACAATTCGGGTTTAGGGCCAAATAGGCTCTAAACCTTTTTGTCGTAATAAAGTTTTTCTCTATATCCAAAGGCAGAAAGATGTCAAAAAAGACTAACAATCAGCGAGTTTCATTCGCATCATCAAAAATTCTCCTTGAATATCCGGACCTGCTCGAGGTGCAGTTGAAGTCCTTCCAGGATTTCTTCCAGCTTGACACCACGCCTGAGAACAGGCGTAACGAGGGTCTGTACCAGGTATTCCAGGAGATATTCCCAATCGAAGATACAAGGAACAACTATAAGCTCGAGTTCATCGACTATTTCATTGACCCTCCCCAGTATTCGATTGATGAGTGTCTTGAGAGAGGACTGACATACAATGTTCCTCTGAAGGCAAAACTCCGCCTTTCATGCAGCGATCCTGAGCATGAGGACTTCGACACGAAAGTCCAGGATGTATATCTCGGCAACATTCCTTACATGACCCCGGGAGGTACATTCGTAATTAACGGATCAGAACGAATCATAGTATCACAGCTTCACAGGTCCCCTGGCGTATTCTTCGGACAGAGCCTCCACGCAAATGGAACAAAGCTCTATTCAGCAAGGATCATCCCGTTCAAGGGATCATGGATTGAGTTCGCGACAGACATCAACAACGTGATGTACGCGTACATCGACCGCAAGAAGAAATTGCCTGTAACAACCCTCCTCAGGGCCATTGGATTCAACGGCGACAAGGATATCATCGACATCTTCGGACTCGCAGACGAGATCGAAGCTACTCCTGAAAACCTTAAGGCAAACGAGGGAAGGAAACTTGCTGCCAAAGTGCTCAAGACATGGATTGAGGACTTCGTGGACGAGGACACCGGAGAGGTCATCCCGGTAGAGAGGACCATGCCTATCGTCGAGAGAGGCGAAATCCTTAATGACGAGACTATCGAGAAGTTGTCAGACACCGATGTCAAGACAATCCTTCTCCAGAAAGATGAGGCCAATGTCAACGAATACGCCATCATCTACAACACTCTTCAGAAAGACCCGACCAATACGGAAACAGAGGCTATCAACTATATCTACAAACAGCTCCGCAACTCGGAACCACCTGATGAGGCGACTGCAAGGGATGTGATTGACAAGCTTTTCTTCTCCGAGAAGAGATATGACCTCGGGGATGTAGGACGCTACAGACTCAACAAGAAGCTCAACCTCACCATCGATGAGAACACAAGGGTACTTACCAACACCGATATCATCGAAATCATCAAATACCTTATCCAGCTCATCAACTCAAAGGCTGTAGTCGACGATATCGACCACTTGAGCAACAGGCGAATAAGGACTGTGGGTGAGCAGCTTGCCAACCAGTTCAGCGTAGGCCTTTCAAGAATGGCCCGCACCATCCGCGAAAGAATGAATGTCCGCGACAGCGAGCAATTCGCACCGACAGACCTTATCAACGCGAAGACTTTGTCTTCAGTGATAAACTCATTCTTCGGAACCAGCCAGCTGTCACAGTTCATGGACCAGACCAACCCTCTGTCCGAAATGACTCACAAGCGCCGTCTCTCTGCACTCGGCCCTGGTGGTCTTTCAAGGGACCGTGCAGGCTTCGAGGTTCGAGACGTACACTATACTCACTACGGCCGTCTCTGCCCTATCGAGACACCTGAGGGACCTAACATCGGTCTTATCTCATCACTCTGCGTATATGCGAGAATCAATGACCTCGGTTTCATCGAGACTCCATACCGCAAGGTTGAGAACGGAAAGGTTGACCTCAGCTCAGAAGGATGGATGTACATGAGCGCCGAGGAGGAGGAGGACCAGATGGTATCACTCGCCAAGGTGAAGATGGACGATGAAGGAAACATCCTCGAAGACAGGATCCAGTGCCGTCTCGGTGCAGACTTCCCTGTCGTCACGAAGGAAGAAGTGAACTACATGGACGTGGCTCCTAACCAGATCGCTTCTGTTGCGGCATCACTCATTCCGTTCCTCGAGCATGACGATGCGCACCGTGCATTGATGGGTGCGAACATGATGCGTCAGGCAGTTCCGCTTCTGAACCCTGAAGCACCTATCGTCGGCACCGGTCTTGAAGAGAGGGTCTGCCTCGATTCAAGGACACAGATCAGAGCTGAGAGGAAGGGAGAGGTCGTATATGTGGATGCTAAGGAAATCCATGTGAAATATGACCGCACAGAAGATGAGAAATTCGTAAGTTTCTCTCCTGAAGTGACCGTTTACCAGCTTCCTATATATAGAAGGACAAACCAGAGCACCACAATACTCCTCAAGCCTATCGTGCGCAAGGGAGACATCGTGGAGGCTGGCCAGATAATGACCGAAGGATATGCGACCCAGAACGGAGAGCTCGCTCTCGGAAGGAACCTCAAGGTGGCATTCATGCCATGGAAGGGTTACAACTACGAGGATGCGATTGTGATTTCAGAGCGCATGATCCGCTGGGACATCCTGACTTCAGTACATGTTGACGAGTACATCACCGAAGTGCGCGACACCAAGCGCGGTATGGAAGAGCTCACCTCCGACATTCCGAACGTAAGCGAGGAAGCCACCAAGGACCTTGACGAGAACGGTATCATCCGCATCGGTGCCCACATCGAACCGGGTGACATCATGATAGGAAAGATCACTCCTAAGGGAGAGAGCGATCCTTCACCTGAAGAGAAACTCCTCAGGGCAATCTTCGGCGACAAGGCTGGTGACGTAAAGGATGCTTCACTCAAGGCTACCCCTTCACTCAGCGGTACCGTCATCAACACCGCCCTCTACTCGAAGGTGGCCAAGGAAAGCGGAAGGAAAGGCGCCAAGGGAGACCAGAAAGCCAAAATCGAGAAGGCTGAAGAAGAGTTCAACGCAAAGGTAGAGCTCCTCAGAAGCAAATTCCTCGACAAGCTCGCAGTGCTCGTACAGGGCAAGAAGAGCGCCGGCATCAGCGACCTCTATGGAGTTGAAATCATCGCAAAGGGCAAGGACATCACTGTCTCAGACCTCAAGATGATTGACTACGAGAACATCAGTTCAGGCAAATGGACATCCGACAAGAACACCAACAACCTCATCAGGGACCTCATCAACAACTACCGCATCGCCTACAAGGAAGAGGCGGCAAGGAACAAGAGGATTCTCGACAAGATCAAGGTTGGAGACGAGCTTCCTAACGGAGTCATGCAGCTTGCAAAGGTATATGTCGCCAAGAAGAGAAAGATCAGAGTCGGTGACAAGATGGCAGGACGTCACGGTAACAAGGGTATCGTTGCCAAGGTCGTAAGGGACGAGGATATGCCGTTCCTCGCAGACGGTACTCCTGTTGACATAGTCCTAAACCCTCTCGGCGTGCCTTCACGAATGAACCTCGGACAGATTTACGAGACAGTTCTCGGATGGGCAGGAGAGGAGCTCGGAGTCAAGTTCAGCACCCCGATTTTCGACGGTGCAACCCTTGAGGACATCTGCAACTATACCGACAAGGCAGGTCTTCCAAGATATGGAAAGACATATCTCCGCGACGGAGGTACAGGTGACTGGTTCGACCAGCCTGCCACTGTCGGAGTCATCTATATGATCAAGCTCGGCCACATGGTCGATGACAAGATGCACGCCCGTTCAATCGGCCCTTACTCACTCATCACCCAGCAGCCTCTCGGCGGTAAAGCCCAGTTCGGAGGCCAGCGTTTCGGAGAGATGGAGGTATGGGCGCTCGAAGCGTTCGGCGCATCCAATGTACTTCAGGAAATCCTGACTGTCAAATCAGATGATGTCACGGGAAGGTCCAAAGCATACGAGGCCATCGTCAAGGGTGACCTTATGCCTACACCGGGCATCCCTGAATCCCTCAACGTTCTTCTCCATGAACTCAGGGGTCTGGGACTGAAAGTGACTTTGGACTAATTACTGACAATTGAAAATTTAGAAATATGCCGACTTTTAATAAAGAAAACAAGGTTAAAAGCAATTTCGAAAGAATCAGCATAGCTCTCGCTTCTCCGGAGGACATCAAGGAAAGGTCTTCCGGAGAGGTCCTGAAGCCGGAAACCGTCAACTACAGGACATACAAACCTGAAAGGGACGGTCTGTTCTGCGAAAAGATTTTCGGTCCGACTAAAGACTACGAGTGCCACTGCGGAAAATACAAGAGAATCCGCTACAGGGGCATCGTCTGCGACAGATGCGGCGTGGAGGTAACGGAGAAGAAGGTCCGCAGGGAGAGGATGGGTCATATCGAGCTCACCGTCCCTGTAGCACACATCTGGTACTTCAAATCTGCGCCTAACAAGATTGCTGCTCTTCTTGGTATCGCTGCCAAGAAGCTGGAATCAGTCATCTACTATGAAAAATACATAGTTGTGAAGCCTGGTGCTTCTGGACTCCAGAAGCTCGACCTTCTTTCAGAGGACGAGTATCTCGAGCTCCTCGCAACCATGCCGGACAACTACAACCTCCCTGCTGACGATCCGGACAAATTCATTGCCGGAATGGGTGCTGAAGCAATCTACGACCTTCTCAAGGAGATCGACATAGACGCTCTTGCAAAAGAGCTTCGCCAGAAGATGCTCAGCGAGACTTCACAGCAGAGGAAGGCTGACGCCCTCAAGAGGCTCAGCATCGTGAAATGGTTCCAGGAGTCAAAGGGAATCAACCGTCCTGAATGGATGATCCTGAAGGTCATTCCTGTGATTCCGCCTGACCTCCGCCCTCTCGTTCCGCTTGATGGAGGCCGCTTCGCGACATCCGACCTGAACGACCTTTACAGAAGGGTCATCATCAGGAACAACCGACTCAAGAGGCTCATAGAGATCAAGGCTCCGGAGGTCATCCTCCGCAACGAGAAACGTATGCTCCAGGAGGCTGTCGATTCACTCTTCGACAACTCAAAGAAGTCCAATGCAGTCAAGAGCGAGGCAAACAGGACACTCAAGTCTCTCTCTGACAGCTTGAAAGGAAAACAGGGACGCTTCCGTCAGAACCTCCTCGGTAAACGAGTTGACTATTCAGCCCGTTCAGTTATCGTGGTAGGTCCTGAGCTGAACATGCATGAGTGCGGACTTCCTAAGTTCATGGCTGCAGAGCTTTACAAACCGTTCATCATCAGGAAACTGATTGAGCGCGGCATCGTAAAGACAGTCAAATCTGCAAAGAAGATCGTGGACAGGAAGGATGCAGTCATCTGGGATATCCTCGAGAATGTGATGAAGGGTCATCCGGTTCTTCTCAACCGTGCCCCTACACTCCACAGACTCGGTATACAGGCATTCCAGCCTAAGATGATTGAGGGCAAGGCAATCCAGCTCCACCCGCTCGCATGTACAGCGTTCAACGCTGACTTCGACGGTGACCAGATGGCAGTCCACCTCCCTCTCGGAAATGCAGCGATTCTTGAGGCACAGCTCCTCATGCTCGGTTCACACAACATCCTCAACCCTGCAAACGGTACACCTATCACCGTGCCTTCACAGGACATGGTTCTTGGTCTGTACTACATCACCAAGGCAAGACCTGGTGCCAAGGGTGAAGGCATGAAATTCTATGGACCTGAGGAAGTCATAATAGCCCTCAACGAAAAGGCTATCGACATCCACGCAAGCATCGAGGTAAGGCTCCCTGTAGACAAGATGAATCCAGAGGCAGGAACTCAGATGGTGAAGACCACACCGGGCCGCATCATCGTGAACCAGCTCGTGCCTAAGGAAGTTCCATACATCAACGAGATCCTCGGAAAGAAATCTCTCCGCAAGATTATCTCCAATGTAATCAAATATACTGGAGTTGCCCGCACTGCCCAGTTCCTTGACGACATCAAGAACCTCGGTTACCGCAAGGCATTCGAAGGAGGACTTTCATTCAACCTCGGTGACGTCATAATCCCTGAAGAGAAGAAGTCCCTCATCGACAACGGTTACAAGACCGTCGAGGACATCAAGGCCAACTTCTCAATGGGTTTCATCACCAACAACGAGCGTTACAACAAGGTCATCGACCTCTGGTCATCCATCGACAACCAGATCACAGGCATCGTGGAGAAACAGATTTCAAGCGACCAGCAGGGATTCAACCCTGTATATATGATGCTTGATTCAGGTGCCCGTGGTTCAACACAGCAGATCAAACAGCTCTGCGGTATGCGTGGACTTATGGCGAAGCCACAGAAATCCGGAGGTCAGGGAGCTGAGATTATCGAGAACCCTATCATCTCCAACCTCAAGGAGGGTATGTCCGTGCTCGAGTACTTCATCTCTACCCACGGTGCCCGCAAGGGTCTTGCCGATACGGCATTGAAGACCGCCGATGCAGGTTACCTCACCCGTCGTCTTGTCGATGTATCACACGATGTGATCATCAACGAGGAGGACTGCGGTACCCTCAGAGGACTTATTGCAACCGCAATCAAGAGCAAGGATGAAGTAGTAGAGTCACTCGGCGAGAGGATTCTCGGCCGTACTTCGGTACACGATGTGTTCAACCCGCTTACTGGCGAGCTCATCATCCCTGCAGGCGAGGAGATTACAGAGGACATTGCAAACCTCATAGAGTCACTTCCTATCGAGCAGGTTGAAATCCGTTCGGTACTCACCTGTGAGTCACGCAAGGGTGTCTGCGCAAAATGCTACGGACGCAACCTTGCATCAGGCAGGATGGTTGAGAAAGGAGAAGTTGTCGGAGTCATCGCTGCACAGTCCATCGGAGAGCCTGGTACTCAGCTTACACTCCGTACATTCCACGTCGGAGGTACAGCTTCAAGTACTGCAGCCGACAGCTCCATCACTTCAAAATACAACGGAAAACTCGAATTCGAGGAACTCAGGACCATCGAGAGAATCTCAGACGACGGATCAGTCAACGACATTGTCGTCAGCCGTACCACTGAGGTCCGCATCGTGGATGAGAATACAGGAATCACATTCTCCCAGTACGACGTACCTTATGGCTCAATCCTCTACAAGAAGGACGGCGACAAGGTTTCCAAGGGAGACCTCATCTGCGAATGGGATGCCTACAACGCAATCACCATCATCGAGACTGCCGGTAAGGTACGCTTCGACAGCATGATTGACGGCGTTACATTCCGTGAGGAGATGGCCGATGAATACTCACTCAACAGGGACAAGGTCATCATCGAGTCCCGTGACAAGTCAAAGAACCCTACCATCAACATCATCGACGAAAACGGCGAAAGCAAGAAGCAGTACAACCTTCCTGTCGGAGCACATGTCATGGTGGAGGACGGCGACAACGTCAAGGTTGGTGACATCATCATCAAGATTCCGCGTGCAATCGGTAAGTCAAGCGATATCACCGGAGGTCTTCCTCGTGTCACCGAGCTGTTTGAGGCACGTAATCCTTCCAACCCTGCAATCGTATCCGAAATCAACGGTGAGGTTATCATGGGCAAGGTCAAGAGGGGTAACAGGGAAATCATCATCAGGAACAAGTCAGGCATTGAGAAACACTATCTCGTTCCTCTTACCAAGCAGATCCTCGTACAGGAGAATGACTATGTCAAGGCCGGAATGAGGCTTTCTGACGGAGCTGTCTCCCCTACCGACATCCTCAACATCCTCGGTCCTATCAAGGTTCAGGAATACATCGTCAACGAAATCCAGGAGGTTTACCGCCTCCAGGGTGTGAAGATCAACGACAAGCACTTTGAGATAATCGTCCGCCAGATGATGCGCAAGGTGCAGATCAACGATCCGGGCGACACGGAGTTCCTGCCGGAGGAGCTTGTGGACAAATGGCAGTTCATGGATACCAACGACCAAATCTACGGCAAGTTCTATGTGCTTGATCCGGGTGATTCACAGAGGTATTCTGAAGGCGACATCATCACCGCAAGGGAGATGAGAGGTGAGAACTCCTCACTTGACAGGCAGGGTCTGAAAATGATGGTTCTCCGCGAGGCCAAGCCGGCAACAGGAAGTCAGGTGCTCCAGGGTATCACGAGGGCGGCTTTGAAGACCAGCAGCTTCATCTCAGCAGCATCATTCCAGGAGACCACGAAAGTACTCAGCGAGGCAGCAATCAGAGGCCGCGTCGATACTCTCGAAGGACTGAAAGAGAATGTCATCTGCGGTCACCCAATCCCTGCAGGTACAGGCCAGAAGGAGTTCCAGGAAATCCTGGTTGCTCCGACAGCAGACATGCAGAAGAATCTTGCAGATCTCTAACATTTGAACATATTGAAGAAAGCCGTCCCTCATAGGGCGGCTTTCTTTATAAAATTGCTATCTTCGCGACTGATTTGACAAACATCCAAAACTATACTGAAATCATGAAAAAAGTACTCGTAGTCGGTGGCGGCGGAAGGGAACACGCCATTGTTGACGCACTCTCACGCAGCCCGCAGGTTGGGAAAATCTATTGCGCTCCTGGCAACGCAGGAATCTCCGCACAGGCCGAAAGCGTTCCGATTAAGGACAGCCAAATCCCTGAGCTGAAAGCGTTTGCATTGGAAAACGGAATAGACCTGACGGTAGTAGGTCCCGAAGCATCGCTTGCAAAAGGCATAGTTGATGAATTCAGGGCCGCCGGTCTGCGTATCTTCGGGCCGTCCAGGGCAGCTGCGACAATCGAGTCTAGCAAGGACTTCGCCAAGAGGCTCATGGCCAAGTACGACATCCCGACCGCAGGTTTCCGTACATTCGACAAATATGATGAGGCACTGGAATATGTACGATCAGGCAGTTTCCCTGTCGTCCTCAAATATGACGGTCTTGCTGCCGGAAAAGGTGTAGTGATTCCGGAGAATTTCGAGGAGGCCGAGGAAGTGCTGAAAGACATGCTGCTCGACGAAAGATTCGGCAAGGGCAGGGTCGTGGTAGAGGAATTCCTCACCGGTCCGGAGTTCTCGTTCATGTGCTTCGTGAACGGCACTGAAGTCCGTCCGATGACCCTCTCGCAGGACCATAAAAGGGCTTACGAGGGTGACAAAGGTCCGAACACCGGAGGCATGGGAGCCTACTCCCCTGTACCTATCATAACCGACGAGGACATCGAGTATTCACTTGAAAAAATCATGAAGCCGACTGCCGCCGGAATGGTAGCAGAGGGCTGCCCGTTCACGGGAGTGCTCTACGGAGGTCTTATGAAGACTCCTCAGGGGGTGAAGGTTATAGAGTTCAACTGCCGTTTCGGAGATCCTGAGACCGAGGTCGTCCTCCCGAGACTGGAGACCGACATCTATGACATATTCTCCGCTGTTGCAGACGGCAGTCCGATACCTGAAATCAAATGGAGCGACAAGGTGACCATGGGATTCGTGATGGCATCCAAAGGCTATCCCGGAGACTATGAGAAAGGACATGAAATAGATATTCCATCCTTCGGGGACGTGCGTGTATTCCATATGGGAACGGCATTTAAGGATGGAAAAATCATGACCTCCGGCGGAAGGGTGCTGATGGTCGTGGGATTCGGCGATAACCTTCAGGAAGCGCATGACAAGGCACTTGAGGCCGTTGAATCCATCAAATGCGACAATCTTTTCTTCCGTCGCGATATCGGTTGGAGGGTTCTGTAACTACTCGAAGCGGCGGAGGAAGCACTCTATGGTGTTTTCCATCAGGCAGCAGATGGTCATAGGACCGACGCCGCCCGGAACAGGAGTAATCACCGAAGCTTTAGGCTCGATGGAAGCGAAATCCACGTCACCGCAGAGCTTGCCTGTCTGAGGGTCACGGTTGACTCCGACATCGATTACGGCCGCACCTTCAGACACCATGTCCGCCGTAACGAAACGAGGCTTTCCGATTGCCACGACAAGTATCTCGGCAGACCTTGTGACAGACGCCAGGTCTGCCGTTCTGCTGTGAGCTATGGTCACGGTTGCATTCTCGTCAAGCAGGAGCTTTGCAACAGGAAGCCCTACAATATTGCTGCGGCCTATCACCACTGCCCTTTTGCCGGCAATCTGCACACCGGCTGCCTTCAGAAGGCGGATAATGCCCTTTGGAGTACATGCCACGGTGCAAGGCTGCTTCTGCCAGAGAGCGGCCACATTGAGCGGATGAAAGCCGTCAACATCCTTTTCCTTTGCAATGGTTTCTATGACCTTGGCCTCGCTGATGTGTTTCGGAAGAGGCAGCTGCACAAGTATTCCGTCCACGCTGTCGTCACAGTTGAGCTCGCGTATAAGGCCGAGCAGTTCGTCTTCGGTTATTGTCTCAGGTTTCCTGATGGTGGTGTTCCTGATACCCGTCACTTCGCAGGCCTTTGCCTTTCCAGTCACATAGGATACGCTTCCCGGGTCGTTGCCGACCAGAATCACGACAAGATGAGGTACACGCCCGTACTTCTGAGGGAAGGTTGCCACCTGTTCCGCCATCTGGGACTTCAGGGTGGATGACAGTTCTTTTCCGCTTATTATCATTCGTTTATAAATTTATGATTGCACATTGTTCCGCAATTGCGGAACCTGAGTATTATCTGCCGTTATTGATATAGTCCACAGCACGTGTAAGCCATGAATCCTTGCCATCCCTGAAATCATCAGGCGAATAAGGGAAAGGCATCTCTATGTCAGGAATCGCCCCGATGCCTTCAAGAATCTCCCCATTGAAATCCTTGGCCATACGTGTACTCAGGTAGCCGAAATGATTGCTGTCCTGACTGCCGAATGTTCCCGAATAGCTTTCCTCGAAATCCGGACTCAATACGCCATGTCCGCCGAAAGTTCTCTCACCGATGAAACAGCCGTTCGGCATTGCCTGAACCATGATTGTGCTTATCTCCGCCATGCTGACAGAATAAAGGTCCGAGACAATCACCACCGGACCGTCAATTTTCCTGTGCTGCGGCCCCGGACTGAAGACATGCGGAATCCAAGGGCTGTAGTCATAACGTCCAAGGCCTGTCTTATGACGGCTCCAGCCCATCTGCACAGGTTCATCTATAAGCAAGCCTAACAGATAGAACTGGTCGTTGAGATATCCGCCTCCGTTTTCCCGCACATCGACAATCACGCCCTTGACTTCCGGAAGGTTGAGGATATTTTGTCTGAAACTGTCGTATGCGTTGTATGTGTCGATGACATCCTGATCCAGCTCTTCGCCATCATACATCGAAATAATTTCCGTCAGGTTAAAATCACTGATATGGATATAAGGTATATTTCCGTCAATAAGACCGGAAACCACTGTTATCAAATCCTGCACTGATCCATATTTTATATCTGAAGCCCTGCCTGCCTCTTCCATTTTCTTGAGCCAGCCCACCATAGTCAGGTCGTCCCATGATTCGATGCCAAAATATTCTGCATATATAGGCTCATCCAACATCATTTTGATGTATCTCGACCAGATGTGCTCCTTGTGGTAATAATCCCTTCCTTTGATTTCAATCATGCCCGGTGAAACTGAGAAGAAATCAATGTCGTATTTGTCCGCCCACAGATTCGTGATGGAAAAATAGGCATGATGATCAGTCAGATTGCCGAGAATGTCGGTGTAGAGCTGGCTGAGATGGGAAGTGGCAATGGAATGTCCTGATTTCACAGAATCATCGAGCTCCATGAATTCCGGCATATATTCCTCCTTGACGGAAGTCCAGTCCACGCTTTCGATATCCCACATCGCATAGTTCGTGTTCATTGAGTTCCATATTGCCGTGAACTGCTCTGAAGGTAAACGATAGTCCAACTGGTTGGACGGAGTAAGGATTTCAGCCTCAGTCTTGCGGCATGATGTCACCGTCAGGATTGCAATGACGACGGACAGACATACATATTCTATATTTTTCATATCAGTGAATGCTTGGATTGCAGGTAAGAATCATTATTTGCCGAAATGGAATGCACATCCCAGTCGCAGCGCCCATGTGGTATTGTATCTCGGGGCGACATTGTCCGGAGTCTTCGAAGCGGTGTCAACGAGACTGTACCAGCAAACGCCCTCAATACGCAGTTCCACGGCAGGTATTACCTTCCAGCCTACTCCGGTGACTCCGGTAAGTCCGGCATCGAAGCGCTGGTCCCTCCTGTCCAGGAACTGGACCTTTTCATCGAATCGGTAATACCTTTCGTCATAATAATACTTGAACGGCCCCTCCTGATCAGGAGCGACTCCTATAGGGCGTGCATCCACGCCACTGCGATGGCTTGCAAGCCAGCCACCAACATAGCCTCCGGCATCCACCCATCCGCGCACCTTGCGGCCTCCGAATGAGAAGGAGACCATGAGAGGGACATGAATGTAATGGTCACGGGTATCGGTATAAAGACCCTCATAAACACCGGTACGGTGCATTGAATGGCCCTTCTGCACATAGGAGACATCGGCCCTGATTCCGAGCCAGTCAAAGAAATTGTACTGTACGGGAACGGTAACTTCCAGACCTCCCCTGCCGCCATAGCGGTAATCATAAGCATAGCCCTTGGCCAAGGAATAGACATTGTAGTCATATCCGGCCAAGAGCCCTGCACTCCATTGTGCCTTCGCTCCCACACACAGTGCCAAAGCAAACAGTGTAAGAATGAATCTTCTCATCGTCAATGTTTTTTGTCACTGCAAATGTAGCGTTTTCTTGCGATTTCCTATAGAAAAAAATATCAGTGCTTGAAATGACGCATTCCGGTCATTGCATGATTGAATCCGGGATGGAGGAACGCCGGAAAGACATAACTTCGGAAGGAGTTGAATCTGAAGTCATTATAAGATTGTCACCGGACAAACTGACGGTATAGGCTGAAGCCCATTGTGACCCGTCCTCGTAATTGCCTGAAATGATGTCTCCGGAGAGGGCCCACGTGCCCGTATATTTCGTGTAACGCATTTCAGATCCTGTCTTTTGGTACAATTCGAAGATACCGCCATTGATGAAATTCACAAATACGGAAACCTCCTGCTCCCCTATCGTCACGGACTTGGTCTCGTAACCGCAAAGTTCCCATTCACCTGCTACCGAGACGGTCTTGCCGCCCTTGCTGCATGAGGTGGCAAGGGCGAAGACCGTACAGAAAGAAATCAATATTATGTATAACTGTTTCACAACATCATCTATTTATATGCCACGGTGTCCTCAAGGGAGGACGTCGCCGCAACATTTGTCACGGCATAGTCGTCTGAATCATTCTTGGCTGAAACGAAGACCACCACGCGGCAATTCTCGCTCTTCCATGAAGGGTCAAGCTTTATCTTGAACAGATGATCGGCTGTGGCATCTTTCTTCAAATTGCCGATGCGGAGTCCCTGGAAGCTGTTGACCAACTTGCTGTCAGCCACTCTCAGACAAGCATTATGCGTGTAATATTTATCATTTGCAGTACCCGACTGGACAGCATATATGCCGTCTTCAACAAGCCATGCGCCTACACGGAACGAATTATCCTCCAATGCTTTGACTCGAGTATTGACATAGACCACTCCATCCTTTACCCCTACGGATGCACAGATTCCTGCCTTTGGAGTCTCAGACTGGGCAGCGGTTATCCATGAGCGGAGATTGCTCTGGTTGGTGACCCCCACATCGTATTTGTCGCAGAGGTTGATGACCAGAGACGGGAACTGAGTGATGCCGAAACTCTCATACAGTTTCTTGTCGCTGAAATATGCCGGGTCGTCATCCTTGAACTGATGGGCAGCCGTCATGACCACCCTGGAAGCAATTGTCTGATCTTCCAGGACTGCATAAAGAGCCTGAAGAAGAGCAGGGCACCCCGGGCAGCTGCTTCCCGTGAAGTCGGTAAGCATCACCAGATGTCTGACTCCGTCTGAGGAATTGTCTGCAGGAAGTTCGGGGACAAATTCATCAACCACCGGATCGGGATCCGGCTCCTTATTATTGCCACCATCATCCGGCTTTGTACATGAAAACAGGCACAACCCGCAGGCAGAAAGGGTGAATAATATCTTTTTCATCGCTTTATTTTCTTTCAATTGTTGTATTGTCATCCTTTTCTATGTATGGATTTGCTCCTGCATTGATTGTCACGGTAGAAAGTTTCGGACATTCTTTTATATACAAATCACGAAGTTTTGCATTCGGAGACAAATCAAGTTCCTTGAGCACAGCACAGCCCATACAATTGATGTAAATAAGGTTTTCCCAGGCATCGGTCCATGTCCTGTCACTGCTTATTCTCTCAAAATTGTTGTAGCTCAAGTTAATGGCATTCAGGGAAGTCCATGTATATGGCCTTACAAGGGAATTGGTCTCGTTGGTGAGCTGGTTGTAGCTGACATTTAGATCAGAAAGACTTGTACAACCATCCAAATCGCATACTGTCAGTTCATTGTTTGAAACGTTTGCATAGGTGAGCGACGTATTGTATGAACATCTGAATGTTTTGAGACGGTTGTTCGAAGCATCAATCCTTTTTATCTTCGACATTGAAGTACCCATCAAACCGGCAAGCAGTTCCATGGAGTTGTTTGAAATATTGAGAATCTCAATATTGACTGCACCGTCGACACTCAGCTCCTTTATATTATTGCCTGACAGATTGAGTTCCTTCAGAGAATGAACAAAAGATCCCAGTTCAATCGAAGTGAGGTTATTGTCGGAAAGGTCGAGAACCTCTATATTCCGGAAGAAAAGGAAATTGTCAAATGATTTCAGTCCTTTGCCAGCATATTTGACAGTAGTGACTTTTTCTGCTTCATCCCCTGAGATCTTGCCGTCGCCGTCAGCATCATATTTGTTGAGAATATAATTGCGGAGAGACTCGTCAGTTATAAATGACGCACAGTCTGAAGGATAGTCGATGTCAATCTCATATCCTTTGACCATATAATCAGATACGCCAAGACAGTTCGGTTTGATGATATCCCACTGTCCTTTGAAAGTTATAAGTTTGGTGAGATTGCTCAGATATGCATTCACCTTGCGTAAGCGATAATTCTTGCTGATATCCAAAGTACTGATCTTCTTGGTGAAATCAATGTCCACACTCTCCAGCACCTCACATTTGCTCAAATCAAGACTGCGCACGCTTGTGGATGAGAGAGAAAGTGACCTAAGAGCAGTACATCCGGCAAGGTCAATTGAAACAAGACTTGATGCCCCTGACAATGACAATGACGTGAGCGCGCTCTTTGATGGCATCTTGACCTCATAGAGGGTTTCACAACCGGCAGACAGGTTTCTGAGTTTTTCATTGTTGGTCAAATCCAGGGTCTCTATCTTCGTAGAATATACAGTAAGACTTTCAAGGTCAGTTGCAAGACTTACATCTATTACTGACAAACCCGACGCATAAGCAATAATGTTCTTCAGACTCGTGCAGTCTGTAGTGAGAATCTTTGAAAGTTTCGCACAGCCTCCTGCCTCGATGATCTCAAGATTGGTACAGCCTGACAGATTGAGAGAAAAGAGATACTTGCTGTATCCCACATTCACCGCCCTGAGGTTTTTCATCATTGAAAAATCAGCCTCGACCATCCCCTGCTGGTAGAGATTGATTGTTTCAAGATTGGTGAAGAACTCAAGTCCTTCAAGGGTTTCAATTGAAGGATCCATAGGATTTGAACTGCCCTTAATCTCGAGAGTTGTAAGGGCTGCCGCCTCCTGGGCCGAGATGGCGCCATCCCTGTCAAGGTCGGCATTGTCAAGAAGCCATTGTTTCAGAACAGCATCCTTAATGCTGGAAACGATTGTCCTGCCCTCCTGGGATATTGTCAATTCAACTGATTTTGAAGCACATTTGAAAGTATAAGAAGCCGTTCTGATATCAAGACCGGAGTTTTCTGCCACATTGAAACTTACCTTGTCTCCCGGCTTACCCTCAGCTGCTGAAACTTCCACCCAATCTACAGCACCCTCAAGAGTCCATTCGCGGTCGCTGATTACCTGGATTTCAAATGAACCACCTTCAACCGGAATTGTTTTTGAAGACTCTGAAAGGGTGATTTCCTCACCGGCAGCAGTCTGATTGACCGTAATCACAACAGGTTCAACCTCAAGATGGCTGACTGTAACTTCTGCACTGCGCTCTTCCGAATAGTTTGCCTGAATTGAAAGGACGATATTTGACTCCTCAATGCTGCACTCAACCCATTCTTGAGAGGAAGAAAGTGTAATTTTTTCGTTTTCACCGGCATTCTTGAGAGTGAAACCAATCTTTTCAGTACATGACGCAGCGGTGACACTCACCTGAGTTTTCTCAACTTCCAATGAAACCGGAATGACCAAAGGCTTGTAGCCTGCCTGAGTGACCGTAATCTCAACTTCCTCGGCCTTAGGGTATTTCACAGTCACCTTTGCAGAGCGTTCCTCTGAATTTGTGTTTGCTGTGACAGCAAGGTATATTGAAGACTCCTTTACAGAAGGTTTGATCCAATCCTCAGAAGAAGTCGCCGTAACAACAGAACCCTCGACAGGATTCTCCAAAGTAAATTCGACAGTTTCGCTACAAGCCTCAGCAGGGACCTGTACACTGGTCTTTTCTACCTTAAGGACAGGTAATTCAACAACCTCAGGCTTCTCACATGATGAGAGGCCTGAGATTATTGCAACTGCCGCCAAAGCGGCTTTCAAATGTAAATGCTTCATTATTCCAAATCTCTTGTTTGTTTGGAGTTAGTCTTATGTTCAAGTGCAAACGCCTTGAGAAGTTTACCGTTTGCAGGGCGAAGAACTTTCTCTGTAATGTCTGCAGGAGCCTCGCGTGAAGTCTTCGACATTGAGAAAACTTTCGTGGTTCCATCATAAGGGTTGCTCCAAAAATCATAAGGCTCAACACACTGGTCCACTGTCGGAGTGAACTCGATATAGTGCCACTGTCCGAAGTTTCCGCCAGTACCCTCAGCCACATATGAGAAGCTCCATGGATAGTTGTACCAAGGACGGCATGTCTGCTGGTAAACGTCGATGGCATTTGCCGGAGCTGAGTCATTCCTGATAAGGGCCATCAGATGGTCGATTCCCATTTCATAAGTTGAAATCGGAGCCCAGACTCCGCCGTACCAATGGAGACAATGTTCGTTCGGAGTGAACCTCATTACCATGACGCAGCTTCCGTCATATTCTGCATGATCCCATCTTTCAGGGTACTTGTTGCAGAGGGCGGTACCATCGATGAATTCGTATGTTGCCTCAACTTCCGCATCACTCTTTCCGAAAGGAATAGCAGGTGAATGATGTTCTGTTTCAAAGAACGGAGTAGTGTTCATTCCGGCATAACCGAAGACAAGCATGGTGTAGTCAGTGTCTGAAGTCCAGTAGAACATCTGCTCGCTCGGACCTTTCTGGATTTTGTAGAGAATCTCACCTTCGTAATAATGTTCTATATCCTCCATGAGCATGGCCTCGTCATAAGTACCGTCTGCCTTCTTATAGAGCTCCGCATACTGAGTCTCAAGCAGGAATGGAAGATAATAGTCTGTATTGTTGCTCGGGGTGAACTGGAAGGTTCCGTAGTTCCATGTGGATTTCACAAGCTCGGTTTTGATTGTCATGTCGGACTTCACAGCTGGATCGGTCTTCTGGTCAAGCCGAGCCACCTCAGTTGTTATCTTGCCTTCTGCATCCACGCCGAATACATATATATGGTATACATGTTCAGGAAGGAAAGTCCAGTAAAGATCGGCATTGCCCCAGAACTCATTGGTACCGGTAAAGGTCTGTGCAGTCCAGTTGTTGTCCTCCGGCTTGTAATATCCGCCGTCCTCGAAACGTTTGTTCTCCATGTTGACAAGCCTCTGGGCCATCTGGCGGTCATTGTAGCCGACACATTTGCTTTCCTCGACGAATGCGACATAATAGCGTGTATCTGGTTTGCTTGGAACGACCTTGACCTGAAGGTCCATAGGCTTGATACCTACAATAGACAGGGTGAATTTGCAGTCATCAGTTATCTCCTCAGCCACAGTAGTGAAACTTGTCACCTCGACTGGTTTGGTTGTCGGAGAGCCGCCATAATCCATGCCCCATGCAACAATATAATATTTGGTACCTGCCCACAGACCGGTAGGAATCTCGTGGGATGATCCGCTATGGATGTAGTCGGTTATGGCCACTCCCCAGTCCTCGACATTTGTCTTGATGTTGGCTATCATGTTGGACATAATCTCGTCAAGGCTGTATTTGGCATAGTCCATCTCCGAAATATATGTCCAGAAATAATAATCATCGTTGGAAGGGATTACGGTAATGTCTGCACTGTTCTTCGTGATGTCGGCAACAGTAGCCTCGAAAGTGATGTCAGAGCTCTCTACCACGGCAGTCGAGAACTCCATCATCACGAAATCTGTCAGACGCTTTCCGTCCAGACCCATTCCATAGCAGTATGCAATATATTCAGTATTGAAATCCAGGTCTGTATAATCCATCTCCGTCTCCTTTCCATCCAAGGTGTAGAACTGAGGAGCCCTCTTCAGACATTCTTCAAGTGAAAGGCCGTTGAGTTCTGCCAGATATTCCACATATTCGAGGTCGCCCTCATAGAGTTCGTCCAGTCCCTCTGCATCAAGAAGATAATCCTTGACAATGTCTTTCTCCATAACGAAGAAGATATAGTTGCCGGAGTAATCCACAGGGGTGTACCTTATCCTTGCGCTGTACGGGGTCACCTCCATCAGAGAAATGTTAAATACACCTTCGAAGACAGACTTCTGATTGATCTTCACCACTAGGTCAGCGGCACCCGGATACGACAGGGTCATGTCTGCGGAACGGGAATTCTCCGCATTCTGCTCAGCCTTGAAAACCACTTTGCCGGCCTCTACGGCGATATCATATATCCAGTCCGCCTGGGTCGAAGCGGTCACAAGGGCATCAGAAGATGCATTCTCGATTGAATATGGCAGTTCATATTCGCCGGCATCCTTGGCAATGTCGATGGCGACGGCCTTGATAACCGGTTTGAGGGTTTCCTTGTTGCAGCCTACTGCCGTGAGGGCTGCAACAAGGATAAGAGATAATATAGATTTAACTTTCATTTCAATTACTTGAATTACTCAATTGTAAATGCATGGATTGCACGGGTGTAATAGAGATTTCCATACTGTATTTCATCGGATGAAGATAGGACTTCGCCATCACAAGCTGCTATGATATACGCATTTGTACCAGAGTCATCGCTGAAATATGTAGTGGATGTCCAATAGTATTTATATTCCATAATCTGAGTTCCACCAGCAGCCTCTATTCCTTTGTTAATAGCAGACAGATTGGACATAATTTGTTTCATCTGCTCCTTGGCAGGAACACGCCAACCTGCAGTTCCGCAGTTTCCTGCCCACGACTGAGCAAGACAAGGAAGATCATTTTCTGAAATAATTTCATAATTAGCCTGATAATCGGTCTCGCTCTTAGGCCATCTATCATAAGACTGACTTCCTGAAGCGAAATGAATCATGTCAGACTGTTTAAGATTTACTATGAAGCCACTCTTCCCTGTTTCATCTATATATGCAATCACTCCGGTACCATTGTCAATGGTCATCTCATCGCCAATAGCCAATGTGGTCTCTACTGGAGTATCCGGTTCTTCTTCCTTCAATTTCACATTGAAAGCTGCGCGTGCAGTGTATGAAGCGATAGTAGGATCCTTAGGAGTGGATACGGCCTTTCCATAATCCCAGTCCCAGCATACAGTGACAGCCTCCCTGGTGGAAGTGTTCTGGGTTGAGCTCCAGTAATAAAATCCTTTAATCAGAGAGTTTCCGTCATGAGCATTTATGGCAGTGTTGAGGACATCAATGTTATTGAGAATCTCGGCCATCTCCTCCTCTGCAGGAAGATACCAGCCTGCTCCCTTGCTGTAGCACCAGTTGTGTGCAGGGAACCATGTTATGTCGCTATACTGGTTGTCGAGGATCTTCTTCTGGTTTGCAAAGCCGTCGGTCTTGCTGTCAGCCCAAGAATTTGCAGTAGCATAATCGGCGAAATTGATGAATTTCTTGTCATCGAGGGCCAAGACCTTCACCACATTCTCATCACAATGGAATACCACTCCGACAACACCCTGACGCTCATAGAACTCGCCAATCTCATAGCTTTCCTTGAGAGCCGGGCAGCCCTTCTGGAGGACAACAACTTCGATAACTTCACCTGTTGCACCGGTAATGGTAATCTTGCCGTTTCTGTCAGCTGCATCAGCATTGAGTTCTGTTTTAAATGTAATAGTCTCATTATGAGGAGCTTTGGTCTCGACAACCTGACTAATCCAGTCTACATCGATAGCCACCTCATAGTTCATGTTGGTGCTCACTACAACCTCGAAAGTATTGGAAGCATCAGAAAGAGAGAAACTGGTGTCTGTTGAAGAGAGGACACCATCCTCGAACCTGATTGCCTGGTCTGCAACCTGGCTTGTCGTGTTGTTGATAGCCTCAATAATCACGAGACCACCTTCCGGATCAGCAGGGACGTCAATCTTAAGTTCACCGGCAGCCTCATCAACCTTTGCAGCCCATCCGGCTGACACATATTTGACATAAACGACTACTTCCTCACCGTCCTTGACACCTTTTACAGTATATTTCACTGTTGCAGTGCTGCTTGCAGCTACTCCTACAGTCGTGCTCGGGCAAACAAGACGGAAGTTTCCGAGAAGAGAAACAGTGAAAGTTGTGCCATCGGCAAGTGTAAATACGACCTCATCCTCTGTAACGTCAACTTTCTGGAAGAATGAATCTCCATTCTTGCCGGCTTCTCCCTTGACCTCATAATACTGAGGCTCCTGACCTGGCCATGTAATTACCATATAGCCACTGATAATCTCAATCTTAGGAGTCTGTCCATCCTCGCCGTTTGCCTTTACCTTAGGGTCGGTGAACTCTCCGTCAACTGTCCAATAGTAATTTCCGTCTTCGTCAAGTTTAACACCAATCACTGGAGTATGGCCATCCTTGCCATCAACTCCGTTCTGGCCGTCCTTGCCGTCTGCACCGTTCTGGCCATCCTTGCCGTCAATTCCGTCAGCTCCGTCATGGATAGTGTATGTAGTGCCATTGCTAAGAGTGATAGTGTAATAATTGATACCTTCTTTTGTCTCAGTCGTAACATTCTTGATGTAACCACCGGCTTTGATTTCATTGACCAATGCGTCAAGAGCAGAAATCTGAGATGTCATTTCTTCGACTTTCTTTTCAAGATCTGTCAGTCTTGAATCGATCTCGTCAACTTTGTTCTCAAGATTTCCGAGTTCCGTGCAGCTCACCATCGTCAGGAGAGCGGCACACATAAACAGAAAAATTTTCTTCATAATAGAAAAAGGTAAAAGTTAAAAAATGTTAAGTTGTTTATATCAAAGACATTACTTATCAATAAGAATGGGTGGAGCGAGAGGTTGTTCATCAAGGATGAAAGAAGCCTTGGTCGTATTGTCGCTCTTTACTTTATCAGAAGCATAGAATGCATCCATGGAGAACGAGCTTCCGGAAGCCCGGTAGATTCTCCTGACTATAGCCTCGCGCGATGGAGCATTATAATAGAAACGGTTGTCCTCCATACAGCTGATTCTCTCCGGTCTCCAGACTCCCCTCGTATAAAGAAGTCCCCCCTCGAAAAATCCTACTGCATCATACCCTGTTCTTCCGATGTAGCTTCCCCAATGGGCCTGAGACTTGTCGTTGGTGAAGGATACATTGTATGCATAGTAAGGATCGACAGTCCTCCATTCAAGCACCGCATCCTTGGAAGTTGAAGGAAGGTCGGCATCAGTGTAACGGTACTCATCCACAAGCCTGCCGAAGCCATGGCCTCCACCTTCATGCACAACGATGTTGGTGAAGGATGGGCCTACAGGACAGATGGATACCGATCGTCCGGTCCTTTCCATCATGCATGTCCCGGCGTATACATTCAGATTCACCAGAAGCAGGACGGTAGTGTTCTTCAGCTGGTCATCCGAAACTCCCGGCACCTTCCTGGCATAGCTGAACACCTTCTCCATGTCACATGAAACGGCAGTGGTACCTGCTCCTTCCAGCACGGAACTGAAGGCTGTATTCTTTGTCTGAGACGGGCATCCGGTCATATCCTTAAGAACGGTAGCACCCCTCTCCTGTGAATAAACGGCCACAGTGGAAACCCTGAACCAGTTTTGATATGTAAGGAACGGCTCAACGGAAAACAGAGCATTAACTGCATTCTCCACGTCACGGTCGAAAGCCCCTCCTTCCGCATAATCATCCTGAATATATCCGTCACCCATGATTATCAGGTGTACAGGAGAAGGAGCACCCGCAGACTCCGTGCGGTATCTTGATACCTCGCCGTCAGCATAAGCGCCGCCATCACCTGTACGGAATCTTCTCTGTCCGCTTTCAGCCGACCCCCCGAAACTGTCAGAAACGGTTACTTTCCAGATATAATCGGTTTCCTTCTCAAGAAGGTCCGTAACCTTGAACACAGTGGATTCAGTATCATAGGTTTTCCATGTCTGCCCGTTATCAGCGGAAAACATGACCTTGTAGTAAACGGAGTCACCGTCCGGATCGGATGAAGCCTTCCATGTGAACGTTCCGTTGGTCTTGACGTCCATAGCCCCGTCCTCAGGAGTAAGAAGCACAGGAGCTGAAGGGGCAGTATTCGGCATCAGCTGGCTTACCGCCACCATAGCAAAGGTGGAATTGTAATTGATTGTAAGAAGCTGCTTTCCGCGCGGAGTGCGGTCGGTATACGGAGCAGGGGTCAGAGTTACGTCGGTGATTCCGGCCGTGCCACTGAGCGGTTCGACCGTGCACCATGAAGCGCCTGCAGGAACATCTATGGTCCAGTCGTACCGGGTGTTTATTGTAAGCGTGACAGGATTTCCGTCAGCCTCGAATACTATGCTCAGAGGTGTCACCGTAAATTCGTCGTACACTTCATCATCCGGATCAGGCCCGGATGGGATGTCAAGCGGCTTGTCCTGTGAGCAGGAGCAGATGCCAAGCATCATGAGGCCAAGCACAGCTGATACAATATGGGAATGTCTTTCCATCATTCAGTGAATGTAAGAGGTGTACCTTCAGAAACAGAATCATATACACTGATGAATCCGCCGTTGGATGATGAATGGACGGAATAGTCGAAGTCACCTATATCCGTGAACCTTCCATCCTCGTTGAAATGCACGATTATTGGCTCACGACCATTGCCGCTGCCCCAGAAAACAATCATTCGGCTTTCATCCTTGCCATAGTAATAAAACGCCGAGCCGAAAGCATTGGTGGTGTCCAGAATGCCTCTGTAGTTCCAGGAGCCGTCGAATGACACGGTACCAGATTCGTAGTTGACTATGCCCACAAGCTGAGGCATGATGGACTTGTCCTCACGGGTCTGGTCTACTCCGAGCACATCACGGCCAAGGTTGAACCAATCTGCTGACATAGTGACCGTTGCAGCAGAAGAACGCTCGAATTTGATCACGAACTCATCAGCCTTGTCGGTGGTAAGCCTGTAATCACCGGAGAGCAGGTCGCAGGCTGCATACCGATAGTCATTCTCGGCTGTCACCTCATAGGCAGAGTTCACATTGCCCCATTCGTCGTAGATTGCTCCCCTTTCGAAACAGATATCGAAAGTGGCCTTCGGTACGCGAGGCAGGACAACTCTCACGGTCCTCCTGTCAGCAGACACCAAGTAGTCGGCATAGACATATTCCTTGCGGGAATTCTCATTGTAGACCACGCTTACAGGTTTATCGATGTTTTCATTCTTGTACACATCGAAAGGGAATGTTATGGACACGGTGGCTCCGTCCTGCCTGAAGGAAGATGCCGGGGCATTCTGGAAATAGCTGCCCTCCACTGCAAAATCCACCGGCATGTCATCCCAACCGAGGCTGTAATAAGTATATGTATCAAGGTTGAGTGAAGACTCCACACCCTTTGCCTTGTTGCCACTTTTGTCAACGAACAGTCCTTGTGGGAAGCTTACGAGATATCCGGCACCGTTGGCAGGTTTCGGGCAGTTGAACACGGCTCTGTTTCCCTCTGTGGATATAAACTCAAGAGGAAGGTCCTCCTTGTCAGTAATCTCGAGCACTCCCCATTTGACATATTGGATTGTAGCAGAGCTCTCCTTGTTGACGAAGATATCCTCGGTGAAGGTGAGTGTGAGTACATTTCCTGAAACATTTGCCTTTGTAATCGAAGGAATCTCGGTATCTGGCACATATACATCATAAACGATCACCTCACTGAGAAGACCTGTATCAGTGATGGCTGCGGCAAACACCTGAAAATCATGATCGGATTCACATTCGAAATCAACCCTGACTTTTGTCTGTTCCACAGCGCTGTAGACATTGCTCTGAAGTGATGACTGCACCTCGTCCATCACGATGCTCTGGGCCGTCGGAACAGGATTGTCCCTGCCGTCGAGGATCACATAACCGAACTGGGCGGTGTTGAAGTCAGCCTCGATGGTGAATGTCAAAAGATTGTCACTCACCCTGTTGGATGTGATTGTAAGCACAGGTTTTTCCTTTCCTGCATTCTGCCGGCTCAATTCGTTCTTCTGGCAGGAAGAGAGGGCAAGGACACAGAGTGATGTCATCATTATGTCGAAAACTATATTCTTCATACCTTACTTGTTTCTTGTCAATACAATATCAGTATATATCATCCATACGCTTTCGGTATATTCACCGGCCGTATTGAAAATCGCAGCGGTAAGTCCGTACCCGCCATCCTCGAACACTATTTTGTCCATCTCCTTGTTCCATGATCCTTCAAGCCTTCTGGTCAGGCTGAACTTAGGGCCTGGCTCTACTCCGCAGCAGCGGATTATGACCTGATAAGGAATGTCGGCAAATGAGAATACATTTGCCATCAACGTATTGGCCTGGACATAAACCTTACCTTCGTCTTCTGCAAAGTCAAGATACCATACCGGCTGCCTTGACGGGCTGGCATTGGAATATTCCCTCTGGTAAGGTCCGAATCCCCAGCATACGAGAACACGCCCCTCGTTGGCCTCGATTTCTGCGGATGTAAAGCCTCCGCTTATGTTCACAGGGAACGATGTCTTCGAGCCATTGTAGTCGTTGGCAGTAGCTGTCCAGTCACCCATCAGCTTGTCGTACGGGTCGTTGTCGTTGTCACGGATTTCCAGAACAGTCTTGGAACGGGATACTCCGGCTCCTTTCACATTGGAAATGGTCAGTTCAATGCTGCGTGGCTCGTTGATGACGTCATTGTCCTTTATAAAAAACTCAAGCAGTACGGGAGCGATGTCATAACCGCCCACCTTCATGCCTTCCAGCTGGGTGAAATGAACAATCTCTTCCAGCTCCGCTCCGTCAGTGGAAACCACCTGCGCGACAATGTCAAATGTTACAGGATAGGACTTTGCCTCACCTGTGACATCGAACCTTATCTTCGTAAGCCCGGCTCCCTCCTTGTAGGAATATGAATCCTCAGCGAAACCGATCTTGATGTCGCCGGCGCCTTCCTTCCTGTCGGAGCATGCAGCAGATGCCATGATGGCGAGAGCTAAGGCTGCAATGTTATATATGAATCTTTTCATACTATCTGTTTGTATAAGCATCATTCTGTTTCATCTGTGGATTGGCCTCCATCTCGGCAGTAGGAATCGGCCAAAGGAACCATGGGTCGTCAGCGGGACGTGAGCACTGATTGTAGCTGCCACCTGTCATGAGCAGGGACGGATCCTGACCGGCTGAACGGTTGAAGCCTATATGCCAACGTTTCAGGTCGGACATCCTGTGACCCTCACAGAACAGTTCACGAACCCTTTCCCGACGGATTTCTGCGACAAGCGATGTCCCGGAATAGTCCTGATCCGCCCATCCGGATATCCTGGCCGAACGGAGAGCGTTGAGATAATACGAAGCAACGACCTCTCCTCCAGGCTTGTTCGATGCAGCCTCGGCAGCTATCAGATACATCTCGGAAATACGGAACACTTTCGGCTGATTCACATAGTTGGTCACACTGCTGTAGAGTTTGGGATTGCCTGGATATTTCACCATGAGAGTGAGCGTTCCCATAACCGGTGTACTGATGGACCTGGTGCTGAACCAGCTTGGATAACGGATATCCTTCGCCTTGTCGTAGAGGTTGAGCACCCAGTCTTCCGGCACATACTGAGGATTGTCCTCACCGGCAATGCCTGAAGTGTTGTATATGAAATAACGGAAAGAGTTTCCGATATCGTCCGGTCCCGTCATGGCAACCTGCCAGAGAGTCTCGGTCAGGTTGTCATTCTTCCATGCATCCGCGAACGTTACGGCGCTGGTACAAAGAGGATATCTGCCATCATCGATCAGCTGCTTGGCAGCCAGCAGGGCGTTGTCATAATCATGGATATGGAGCATCACCCTGGCATATAAAGCCTTAACGACATCCTTCGTGATGTAGGCAGAATTCGGAGTACCCTCCACGACAACATTCGCAGCAGCCACCTCAAGGTCTGAAATGATTTGGGCGTAAGTCTGTTCAAGAGTGCTCCTGGCAGGGTATCTGGAAGCATCACCGGTAGGGTCGTATTTGGTTACGACTGGAACTCCCAACTTTTCGGAAGCAGTCTCCGGGTCATAGTCCTCACAGAAAAACTGCGCAAGGATGAAATACATATGGGCTCTGATATAGGAAGCCTCACCGTAGATTTCCTTTACCTGCTGCATGTCTTCCTCCGAAAGGACACCGCGTGAAAGAAGCTTCTGAGTCCCTTCGATAAGGAAGTTGGCATTGCCTATATAGGCATAGACCCCGAACCAGACATCACTGGCAGTGGAGTTTGATGCCGTTACGTTGTAGCTGTGGAAATCGCCGTCAAAATTACCGAAATTCTTTACAGCATGGAAAGAATCTGCCTGGAGCTCAGGCACATACACGAATCCACCAGAAAAGCAGTATTTCATTCCGGAATAAAGTCCGTTGAGGAAGGAGCGGCAGTCGGCAACGCTCTCCATCGACTCTTCCGTATTGATGGCATTGTCAGGGAACCTGTCAAGGTTGCAGGCTGAAGCCAAAGTCACAAGCAGGCTCAGGACCGCGGTTTTCAAATATATCTTGTTCATAATCATATCCTCCTAAAAAACGATTTCGAATCCGGCCACAATCTGGCGTGAGTTAGGATACATTCCTGAAGTGGCATTGGAATATCCGACTTCCGGGTCATATCCCTCGAACTTGGTGACAGTAAACAGGTTGCGTCCGGTGACATAGAACTTGACCCCACTGAGGACCTTCGTATTCTTAAGGACCGAAGAAGGAAGGCTGTAGCTTACCGAGAGATTCTTCAGACGGAGGAATGCAGCATTCGAGAACCTTTCCGTATCATGATAGAACGGAGTACCGTATTTAGGGATATCCGTCTCCTGTCCCGGCTCTGTCCATATGTTGAGCATCTTGGTCTCGAAATTGGACTTGAACAGCACTGTCTGAGGGTTCATTGTGTAGTACCTCTCGTTCAGGAATATGTACCTGTTGCCAATGAAAGAGAAGTCGGCGTTGATGCCGAGACCCTTCCATGAGAAATTGGTGGAGAATCCGCCGGACCATTTGGCATTGGTATCCATCCCGCAGAACTGCATAATCTCGTCACTGTATGTCTTGGTGAGGTTGCCGTTCAGGTCGTACCACATCGGAGAGCCGTCAGCCGGGTCAACACCGGCACGTACCGGCGCATAGACGAGGGAAGAAGAATATCCCACCTGATACTTGAGCGAATAGTCAGGGAATGAGAGTTCGTCGAGGTTCTGGTAAAGCTTGGTTATCTTGTTGTCATTATAATTGACATTGGCACTCAAGCCCCAGTAAACATTCTTGGTATGTATCAGGTCCACATTCAGTTCAAGATCAACACCTGTGTTGGTCATCGATGCCACATTACCCCAGCCACCGCTGTGTCCGGTTGTCGCCGAATAAGGAAGCTCCATCAGAAGGTTGGTGGAATTCTTGTGATATACCTCCACACCTACTGAGAAGCGGTCGAAGAATCGTCCGAAAAGTCTCCAGTTGAGAGTGGCTACGGTTTCCCATGTAAGGTCAGTATTAGGTACCTGAGCAATCGCCCAACCGGCATTGCCGTTATATTTCGGTCCTGATCCCACGAGTCCGAGCGAAGCATACCAACTGCCGAGGCCGGAGTTACCTGTAGTACCGTAGCTCAGGTTCATGCTCAAGTCATCAAGCCACCAGACATTCCTGAGGAATTTTTCCTGCTTCATCTTCCACATCGCTCCAACTGAATAGAATGTTGCATAACGGTGGTGCTTGCCGAAAAGTGAAGAACCATCGGTACGGACTGAAGCGTCGAAGAAATACCTTCCGTCAAAATCATAATTGAAATTCAGGAAGAATGAATTGAAGGCACATTCCGATGTACCTCCGTCCCAACTGTCGATTGAAGTCGCAGATCCGATGGAAACAAGACGGTCGTCCGTAAGACCCGAACCCATCATGCTGAATGTCTTCTCCTTCTTCACGAAGGATTCATGTCCAAGAAGGGCCGTGAAGAAATGACGGTTGTTGATGTCATTCTTGTATTCGATGGTGTTGGTCGAAGACAGCTGACTGTAACGTTGGAAAGCCTGGGTATTGGTACCCCTGTACGGATACGGGGTATATGACGGATAGTGAAGGACTTCGTTGGTATAGTCGAATGCATCCACAGCCTGCTGGAGACGGATGTTGAGTCCCTTCACGGGAGTGAAAAGGAAATAGGTCTGTCCCATCAGGTTAACTGCCTGGCGGTCATTGGTGTTCTTCTTGTAATACTCGTTGAGGTCCATGGAATTGTCCCATGGATAGGTCTGATATACATCCCCGTATGAGAAAGTGCCGTCCTCATTGTAAATCAAAGAATAAGGAGTATAATAAGGGATGCCGGTCACTGCCTGCATGATCGGGGACTGCGAATACCATCCCGTTGTGATGGTCTGGTATTTTGTATATGAAAGCGATATGTTCACCCCGAACTTGAACCATTCTGCAATCTTGGTGTCAAGGTTCGTGCGGAGAGTGAACCTGTCGGATCCGGAGTTGGATTTGGCAGTACCCTGTTCGCTGTACCATCCGAAAGATACATAGTAATTAGTTCTCTCTGAGGCTCCTTTGAGGGAGGCATCTGCCTGAAGCACAGGAGCTGCCTGATCGAAAAGATACGAAGTCCAGTCAAAATCTATGTTGTTGCCGAGGATGAAGTTCTTCTTTGCCTGATAGGCCGGGTCGGTGCGGAGCTCTGGTACGCAAAGCTGCTCAAACTCAAGAAGCTGAGCTGAATTCATCATGTCCATGTTGTAGTTGGTGAGCATGGATATACCACCCTGGAAACGAACGGATACTGTCGGTTTCTCACCCTTTTTTCCTTTCTTGGTCGTCACGCAAATGACTCCATTGGCAGCACGGGAGCCATAGATTGCCGTTGACGAAGCATCCTTCAGGACTGAAATAGTCTCGATATCCTGCGGATTGATGCTCGTGAACACATTGGAGCTGACCGGAACACCGTCGAGGATGTACAGAGGTGCGTTGCTCAGATTGAGGGATGATACGCCCCTGAGCCTGATGCTCACTGAGCTCTGAGGTTCTCCTGAAGTGTTGAATATCTGAAGTCCGGCAACTTTTCCCTGAAGTGCATCTCCGATATTGCCTGACGGACGGGATGCGATTTCATCAGATGAAACAGTAGCCACAGAACCTACGATGTTGCCGATTTTCTGGGCGGAACCGTAACCTATGACGATGGTCTCCTCCAGATATTCCGCATCAGGCTCCATAGTCACCAATATGGATTGACGTCCATCAATCTTCTCGATCACGGTCTTGTATCCGAGAATCGAAATGACAAGGGTGCCGTTGGACGGAGCGGAAACGGAAAACTCGCCGTCAGCGCCTGTCGATGTACCGGTCTTCGTCCCTTCCACAATGACCGTGGCCCCGACTATGGGGTCTCCGGCAGAGTCGGAAACCGTTCCCGTGACCCTGACATTCTGCGCACGCATAGTTCCTGACAGAGAACTGAGAACAGCGAAAGTGGCAATCAAGAATAATCTTAGCCTGTTGTTCATAAATGAATTGAGTTATTGATGATAAATATGACATTAGAACCAGCCTCCGGCAATTGACCTTGCCGGCCTGGATATGACAGATATTTCCCTGCTGACTGATGTCCAGGAAGACTTCGCAGTCACTTTCAGCTTGCCGGAACCGACACGGGTACTGTTGATGGTAAGGACCCCGTCCTCGACCTTCAATTCTCCTTCCAGGCCCATGGAAGCAGCATATCTCGGATCGATTTCAACGGAATAGTCCGTCAGGACCAGACCAGGATCGCCAAGTGCCGCAGCAAGGTCGACAGAGTCAACACCAAGCACTATCTGCACGCTCGGAGTTCCCTCTATCTGCATGAGGAACTTCCATGCGTTGACCGCGCCTGTACCCATCTTGCCGACATATTCCGAAAGATCCATGGTCGTGGTAGCAGTCTTTGGCTTGGTCCCGGTGAAATATTTGTCTATGCCGATCGTTGATGTGAGAAGCATTGATATGAACTCCTCCCTTGTAAAATGCTTGCCGATCTTGCGGGCATAGGAAAGCCCGAGAGCCGCCACACCGCTGACATGTGGACAGGCCATCGAAGTGCCTTCCATCCATCCATAGTCAGGATTGAGGTCTTTGTCAAATACCGTGGACAGCACCTGGCACTGCTTGTTGTAACCGGAACGGCCAACATAATAGTCACCTCCTGGAGCGGCGATGTTGCAGCCCGGCCCATAATTGGTGTAACCGGCAGGTTGGAAGCCCGGTCCGAAGGAAGTCACTGATATGACTTCGTCGAGAGCTGCCGGATAGGATGACACTGGACCGCTTTCGTTTCCAGCCGAGAAGATAATGATGTTGCCGTCCAGCACATCGGTATTATTGTGCACCTTATCAAGGAAATAAGTAATTCCGGAGAATTCCGCAGCACATTGTCTCTTATAGTCATCAGCGGAGGAGAACAATCCGGATTCATATCCGAGAGAGCACTGTGCGATTGAAGCGCCGTTGTCGGCAGCATACCTCAAGGCTCTTGCGAGAGAAGCACTGGAAGCCTCGTCTCCGTCAAAAATCTGGCAGGACATGAGCCTTACGCCGTCGCCTCTGCCCGTTCCTCCGGCCACGCCGCATACACCGGTACCGTTGTTATTGACAGCAGCTACGGTTCCGGCCACATGTGTTCCATGCCCTATGTCATTCTTATGGGACCAGCACAGTTCAGCCGTACCAGTAACGAAATTGAATCCATATATGTCATCCACATAACCGTTGCCGTCATCATCGACACCGGCCTTGCCGGAAGCCTCAGCCTCATTCTTCCACATGTTTGCAGCCAGGTCAGGATGGGTATACATGACAGCCTCGTCCATAATGGCCACAATCACAGAAGGGTCACCGGCAGTCAATGTCCAGGCATCCTTCACACCGGCATCAGCTCCTTCAACGGCTGTCTTGCAGACATTTGTGTTACCTGTATTGATTAGATGCCACTGAGACGGAAGCTGGGGGTCATCGAAAGTCTCTACCACGGAAGAATTGAGTGAAAGTGATGGTTCCGGGATATATGGAAGCACTTCCGACGCTATGCGACGGATTCTTTTGTTGTATTGTACCTTGATTACCCCTTCTGTTTCAGAAATTGTGCGGGCTATGTCTTCAAGAGGAAGAGAAGGCTCGAACGTGGCAAGAAACCACCGTGGAGAAGAGTCGTCGTCGCTCGGGAAAAGAGGCTCTATATCGATCCCGCTTATATCAAGATTGTCCTCATGACCATGCTCTACGCAGACAAGCAGAGTTCCATGGACGGACGCAGAAGAATCATTGATGATTATTGTATCCGGTATACCCCCCCCAGAGACCCTTTGAGGTCAGAGCAGGAGACAGTCAAGGATACTGCCATAAGGGAAGATACTGCAATGGATATTGTTCTTTTTATTTCTGTCGTCATTCTCATAGGGCTGCGAATTTAAGAAGTTTTTCCAAAAACTCTATACAATATCCAACCAAAATATCAATCATTATTTCAATTATTCCAATAATGCAGCTACATAAAATATAATCGCCGGCCTTTTGATATACAGGGCCGGCGATTCGCTATCGTTTTTGTCTATTATCAGTGCTTGAAATGACGCATTCCGGTCATAAGCATGGTGATGCCGTATTCGTCGGCCATCTTGACTGAGTCCTCGTCACGGACACTTCCGCCTGGCTGCACGATTGCTTTCACTCCATATTCTGCTGCAAGGTTCACAGTGTCGTCGAACGGGAAGAATCCGTCCGATCCGAGCACAAGAGCCTCACTGAATATGTCACGGCCCTCGTCCTTAAGGGATGCTGCGGCCTGCTCAAGAGCGATTCTTGCAGAACCGATCCGGTTCATCTGTCCTGCTCCGACTCCAAGGGTGGCACCGTCCTTCACTACTACTATCGCATTGGATTTCACATGCTTGACTATTCTCCATGCGAAATCGAGGTCAGTAAGCTGCTCCTCTGTAGGCTTGACTGCGGTCACGCACATCCCGGCTTCGACAGTCTTGGTGGTGATGTCCTGCTCCTGGGCCAGAAGTCCGCCGTTCATGCTCACATACTGCATCTGAGGCTTGTCCGTCCTGCTCATGTCAACCTTCAGCAAACGGAGATTCTTCTTGGTGCAGAGCACTTCGAGGGCTTCAGGTGTGAATGAAGGGGCCATTATTATCTCGAGGAAAATCGGTTTCATAAGCTCAGCAGCCTCCTTGTTGATTTCGCGGTTGGTGGCCACGATTCCTCCGAAGATGCTGACCTTGTCTGCCTCGTAGGCCTTCTTCCATGCATCCACGACATCTGTTCCAATCGCTGCACCGCAAGGATTCATGTGCTTGAGGCCTACGCAGAAAGGAGCATCGAATTCGCGGACTATGTTGAGGGCAGCATTGGCATCCTGTATATTGTTGTAAGACAGTTCCTTGCCATTGAGCTGCTCGGCAGTAGCGAGTGAGAACGGCACTTTTTCGAGGCTTGAGTAGAATTTGGCGCTCTGGTGAGGATTTTCGCCGTAGCGGAGGCTTTGCTTGAGGTCGTATTCAAGGAAAAGCTTCTCGTTCAGACCTGCGGCCTTGCGCATGTAGGTTGCAATCATCATATCGTACTCGGCAGTGTGGGTATAGGCCTCAGCTGAGAGCTTCAGACGGGTCTCTTTCGTGGTGTTGCCGTGCTCTTTGATTTCGTCGATAATGAGGCCGTAGTTGTCAGGATTGCATACTACCGTCACTGCGCTCCAGTTCTTGGCTGCACTGCGGAGCATGGATGGACCTCCGATGTCTATGTTCTCGATGGCATCTTCCATCGTCACGTCCGGCCTGGCTATGGTCTGCTTGAACGGATAGAGGTTCACGCATACCATGTCGATGAACTCGATGCCGTTTTCCTTAAGCTGTGCTATGTGGCTCGGGAGATCACGGCGTCCAAGGAGACCTCCGTGGACCTTCGGATGGAGGGTCTTGACCCTTCCGTCACAGATTTCCGGGAAACCGGTCACTTCGCTGATGTTGATGATTCTGAGTCCCGCTTCCTGCAGGAGTTTCATTGTGCCGCCGGTTGCGATGATGTCCCAACCGAGGGACTGGAGTTGACTGGCGAATTCTACCACGCCGGTCTTATCTGATACACTGAATAATGCTCTCATTTTATTTATAAAATTAACGCCCTGACAAAACGGTGTAAAAAACAGCCATTTTTTACACGAAATGCATCAAATATGCAAAACGGTGAAAAAAACAGGCTTTTTTTGCACGAAATGCATCGAACATGCAAAATGGTGAAAAAACAGGCTATTTCTTACGGAATCAGCCGTGCGAAAAGTCAGGGCAAAAACGTTTTTATAGAATAACAACCCCTTCTGAATCGGTGATGCGACCGATGACGGAGGCCTTTTCGCCATGTGATGCAAGGATTTCGATTGCCTTGTCAGCTTCTGAAGCATCCAGGGCGAGCACCATTCCGATACCCATGTTGAAGATGTTGAACATCTCCCTGTGCTCCACCTTGCCATATTTCTCGAGGAAACGGAAAATCGGGAGAATCTCCCAACTGTCCTCCTTAACCTCGATACCCATACCCTTCTGAAGGATACGCGGTATATTTTCATCGAAACCGCCTCCGGTAATATGCGCAACTCCATGAACATCACAGTTGCGGATTACGTCGAGCACCTGCTTCACATAGATACGTGTAGGAGTCAGGGCAACCTCTCCCAGACACTTGTCCTCGGAAAGTTCCGGATATATCTTCTTGAGATCCAAAGCATTGTCTGAGAAGATTTTGCGTACGAGGCTGAATCCGTTGGAATGGACACCGGTGGAAGCGATTCCCACGAGCACATCCCCCACCTTCACCTTCGATCCGTCGATGAGCTTCGACTTCTCCACCACGCCTGTGGTATAGCCTGCGATGTCATATTCACCGTCAAGGTACATTCCCGGCATTTCCGCAGTCTCTCCGCCAACAAGGGCACATCCGGCCTGGCGGCATCCCTCGGCGACTCCCGATACAATTGCCTCGACCTTTGCCGGTTCGTTCTTGCCGACAGCAACATAATCAAGGAAGAAAAGAGGCTCGGCACCCTGTGCAAGCACATCGTTGACACACATTGCAACGGCATCTATACCGATTGTGTCATGCTTGTCCATTTCGAATGCAAGTTTGAGCTTGGTACCGACACCGTCCGTGCCGCTAACGAGAACGGGCTCCTTGATATTCAGAGCCGAGAGATCGAACATTCCGCCGAACGATCCGATATTGCCCATCACGCCGGTGCGTGAGGTGGATGCCACATGAGACTTGATTCTACGGACGACCTCGTAGCCAGCCTCCAGGTTTACACCTGCTTTTTCATAACTTACTGCCATATATGTGATAATAGTTAGGTATATCCTGTAACGCGGCGCAAAGATAGTAAAATTTGTTTTACTACACCTCTTCGCAGACAACCATTTCGGTGCCGTACCAGACGGTTATGATTTTATGGAGCTTGATCGTGCGCACGCCTTCGCGGACTGCCTCGGTCCCGGCATAGCGGCTCACTTGGACGAAAATTACCCTTTCAGGAGGTCTTTCCGGGTTACAATGCTCTGGATTTGACTCGAATATGCATTTTTTGCAAGTCCTGCCGATAATTCGTGCCATAAGAAATCTTTTATATCTACGCCGCAACTGTACAAATAACTTATGGCGAAGTTTTGATATTATAATGGCG
>JBJEBN010000085.1:0-9197 GCA_051870095.1 Candidatus Cryptobacteroides sp.
AAGGATCGCCTGATGGAAGCCACCTTCCGGAATACTCATCTTTGGTATTCTTTTCAGGACTGAGCAGAGAGCCGGAAGTCCCGAACAGAGTCTGGAGGGACTCATAGACATAGACACTGGTAACGGACGTCTCCTTTATACTCTCGTCAGTAACTTCAGCCTTGGTGGCTATGTCAAGAGGAGTATAGACATGAAAGGAGATTTGATCGTCCACTACATTTGGTTGTTCCTTCTGGCAAGACAATGTCAGGAGGAAAACGCTCAATATTATATATATAGTTCTCTTTGTCATAAAATAATAGCCTCATCTTCTATCCATGGAACTACAGACACCGAGCAAATGATATGGGTATCTGTAACATCCATAGTGTATATATATCTGTAACCTGGTTTCCACTCATAAGTAAGCTTGCCGTCGTGCATAATACCTATTTTCGCAAGGTCAACCTCATATTTGATTTCCGTTTCACTACTTTTATTAAAAACACGGAATTTATGAGGCATGGAAGACGAACCAAAGTTCTGGGGCAGTACGATTGCGGTAAATGTATTAACGGAAGTCGCTCCATTGGCAATTGTAGTTTCTTGGTTAAGAGGTTTTATATACAATTGGTTGGTTGTAACATCATCCTCAAGAGTCCAGGTGATACCACTTGGATCGAGATCCATTTTGCCTTTATACTTGACGCCCTTGATATACATCATATCCCAGCCGTCTTCCCCTGTCGGAAGAATACGATCAACAGAGCTTCCTGTAAGGTTTTTGATCCGGAAAACCAAGGCGGCACAGGCATGTTTCATGGTCAACTGGACCTTCTCCGGGAAATCCTGGATCTGAAACTGTTCAGGGATATTCCTTATTCCGTACAGGATGTCCTGACACTTATTGTTATAGTCCGGCAATGATGTTCCGGCTTCTACCTGAGGCATGTGTACAGTCTGAGTGTCTTCATCTACCGTGTAAACCAAGGGAGAGGATTCACCGACAGCATAAGTTGGGAAGATAGCATAGAATCGGTGGGAGGCACCCGGAGTCCAATAATAGGTATTATTCCCCCAAACGTAAGTATCCTTATTATAATAACAGGTGTACCAGTCATCAGAGCCAACATTGCACATCAGTCCCTGATAGTCAGCCATAAAGCTATCAGACTTATCCAAATCTCCATTTGGCTTGGTGGTATATCTGAATCCCCAGAGGCGTATATATTTGCCTTTGATCTGGTCCACGGTTTCGAATACATCATCATTACTCTTTGTCTCCACCTTGTCTATTGCAAAACGGATACTTCCCTGGGGATGTGTCTCAGGGTTATGCTTTTGGCATCCGGCAATAACCAAAGTCACGAATGCGACTATATATGCTATCCTATGTTTCATTACATTTCAACTGCTGTATCCGTAAATACTTCAATATCAAGCGTGAAGTCAATCGGACGCGGATTTATACTTATATTATATGTATAGGACTTGCCCATCTCCCAATGTTTGGTCAGTCCGGTAAAATATATGACACCATCCTGCTTGGCTGCTTCACTTACTGGGCTGTCAAGGGACAGGACCACATGTTGTGAGGAGAAAGCATCCTTATCCGTTATGTCGAATTCCAGGCGGATGTAAGTGCCGGTACTTCCGGAGGTGAAAAGACCGTCGGTATACTGCGGCAGAAGCAGGAGTTCAGGACTTGTCACACCTGAATACAGCGACGCTGAAGTCCCCTGCAAAAGATATCCTTCATTGGTCGCGCTGGAAAGTGTCGGAAGGAAACCGGGACTGTTTGCATTGTAGAAGGTTCCCTCGTTTACACAACCCATCAGACGGAGATTGCTTATCTTGTACCACTCCGCATTGGAAGTGAAAACAAACTTGACCTTGCAGAGGGCATGATGGAAGAGTATCGGCACGGCGGAGTTCTGCTTTGAGAAAGACTTGCCGTCATTTACATCCGCAGGACGGAAGTATTTGAGATTTACCATCTGTTCAGGATTCATATTCTGCTTGAATCCTATCATAAGCAGAGGATTCTTTGCGGTCTGGTTCTGCTGGTTGGAATTGTGGGTTACGGACGTTATTGTGCCATTGGATTGGTCTATGTAAGGACTGTAGCCAATCGCAAGAAGGGAGCCCTGTACCGGATAGTAATATGGGATATGTTTTTTGTTTGCATAATCATAACCGGCCCAGCATTCCTGTGTGATGCCCGGTTCAGTCGTGGTAAAATGCTTGAAGGCAACACCATTCAGATACTCCTGCTCACCGGACCAGGCTGTCGCCCAATCAGTTCCAGCGGGCTGGCTATTGGCAGTGATATACACTCCAAAGACTTCGTCAGTGGAAAGGCCCGTGGCTTTGGTGGTCGGGATACGCAGACAAATCTCATCATTGTGCAGCTCAACCGCGCTCTTTGTGCAAGAGACGGCTCCGCTGCCAAGAATGAGCATAAGTATCAGTAATCCGAATGATGTTTTCGTGCGCATGTTGTTTTGCGTTTATTGGTACCCGGGTGAGCGGTCGGGCTCGCCCGGGTTAGGGAGGGGGGGGATGATTACTTAATCTCTTTATTTACAGTAGTACCTTCAGTTGTTGTATCCCAATCAACAACAGTAGGAACCAAGATGATTTCGTCTGCTGTAAGCGTGATATTGTAGGTATAGTGTTTTCCTGTTTCCCATTTAGGTGCAGGGAAAGTAGTTCCAACAAGATCAACTACAGCAGTAAGTACTGTTGTACTTGGTGCCATAGTATATTTTATCTCAATTTTCGTCTGGTCTGATGGAACTACTAATTTGGAATATGCAGTTCCTGCTGAAATCACGGACAACTCACCAGTAAAATAATTCATAAGTTTTTTGTCTCCAGTAGAAGATACAGTGCATGTATTATCATCTTTTTTATCATAGGTTACTGTGAACGATCCAGCCTGATAGGTGTCTAATAAATCAATTTGTTTGACAGTAAATACTGAGGTAGCTTCAGATTTTACATTTATGGTAACCATTGAAAGTGCATGTTTGAGGACAACAGAGACACCAGCTGAAGGAGTCTCTGGTTTTTTAACATCCGCATATCTTATCTTACCATAAAGATAATCAGCCTGAGGTGTAGCACTATTGTCATCTACCGTAACTTCCAAAACTGGAGTTGTTTCATTAGCAGTATAACTCACTTTAGCATTATCTACATGAGGAGCATAAACAGCAAAATCAAGATTATCTTGAAGTGGCCAGTAGTATTTATTCGTACCAGAACCTCCCCATTTATTGTCCGATCTATGAGTAAATTCAGCATTTGTAAAATATGGGGTTGCTGTACCTGTAGTATATGCAAATACACCCATAGTAGTAGGACCGCCAGCCAGTCCAGAAAGTGCAGTCTCCCCCTTAGTCATAGACCCCGTAAACTGGCGGAAAGCAATTTCCTGTGGCTCCGAGTTGCTGACAATCTCGGTCTTCATGCAGGATGCAAAAGCCACTATCGCAGCCGTTGCAAGAATAAAAATCTTTTTCATAAGAAAAATGTTTAAATAGTTGATAAATAATTAGTTAAATAAAATATTTGTATATTTTTCAAATTACAATTCTATATCGGTTTCCACATCGTCCCAATCTTCGACAGATGGATCAAAACCACCGCCACCGGAAGAAGGTGGATCTATGGAAATATCATCCTCTATCACAATCAACTGATCGGGATTGTCCATAAAGTCGGAGGTAACGTCATAATGCAAATTATATGTATCACCCGCCGTATTTGTTACGGACACATCCAGGCTCAAGTCACTGGTCACACCCGGTATCTTTCCGAATGTATTGAAAGTCCCCATGATCATCCCTTCATCCGCACCCTTCATCTTGTTGGTCTGCATGGTGAAGTAAACACTGACAGACTCTTTCGAATCCTCTCCGGAATAAAGGAAGCTCGAAGCAGCCTGACCGGAGATAATCGCCGAAACACTGCTGATATATTCAGCACCTTCAACTCCATGGATTTCCACATTCCAAGTCTCCACGAGGGATTCCGCATTGACCTCAATCACAATCTCCCTGTCACCTTCCTCCAGAAGAAGCTGGGGAATTTCCTGTCCCCGTACCCTTCCGACGAAAATATGGTCAGGCTCATAGACAATTGGTTCATCGGTATCAAATTTCGTATCATTCCCTTCAATCGAACTTGCACTGACTTTCTCCATACGGAGTTCCCTTCGCATTTCTATAAGGGACTTCAACTGCCCCTTCAGATAGGATGATATTTCATTGGTATAGGCCTCGGCGGTAAAGTAATTGTCATCGCCCCGGACTATGGTCGATTCCGTTTCGAAATTATATACTATAACATCATACATTCCCGGTTCAGGGCTGATATAACCACCTTCCGAACCGACGAAATCACTGTACTGAATGTCGCCTCCATCCGGATCAAACATCGCCACACGCATATTGGCAGGCACCGGTACATTATTCTGATTGACAATCTTCGTATTGATTTTCAACAGAAGATTGACACCGGTGTGCCGGCTGGAGAACGGGCGGCGCTGACAGGCACCTGCCAAAACCAGGCAGACAAGCAGGAGCGCAACTACGCGTATGTTTCTCAACGCTTTCATTTGCGCACCTCCTTTTTATACAGCGGGACTGTCAGACCCACGGCAATTCTTGTCGGCCCGAAATAGTGATTACGTACTAAATAGTCCTCCGGATAAAGCGGTCCGTTCTCGTAAGGGACTGTATATGGGGAGCCCCAGGAATAGATATAGCCCACGGCAATGGCAAAATCAAGATTTACACGCTTTTTTCTGCCTACCGGCATGCTGTATTTATATTCCATGCCAGGGCCGATGAACTGTCCCTGGGTTCCATTGTAGTTACGCTCGAAATCAAAGTAGCCTCCGATGAAATAAAGGCCGAGTGAATGTCCTTTGAAATGGTCATAGACAGTCCTCTGCTTTCCGAAATAATACCTTCCGCCGACAGACCAGCCGAGCAGTTCGAAGCAGTCCTTGTTCTTTTTCTGTGGCCAGAACCATGGGAAATAATAGTTGGCGTCAACGGTCCAGTTGTTATTTATCGCGTATTCGGCGCCAATATTCGTTGCCGGCATCAGCAGGTTGGTGCGAAGGGCGAAATTGGCGTATCTCTGTGAGAAATCAGTAAACTGAGGCTTGATAATTTTGACAGAGTCTGGGGCTGCCTGTGGCTGGCTAATTGAGTCAATGTTGCTTACAACCTGCGCCTGGCGTTCTGGTTTGGTGGTACTCTGAGCCTGTGACTGGCGGATTAATTTACGGATATTGCCTACCGGGGTGATTCGTCTTTCCGGATTAATGCCTCTGTCCGGCTGTTCGAGTCTATATGAAAAATCTGCCCCCCCCAAGTCAGAAATTAGAGGCAGTTCAGGCTTTTCCCAGACGCAGATCCAGGTGGCGTAGCGGAGCTGAGGCATGTATTTGCGCTTGAGGAAGCTCCAGGTGTAGCCTTTGTCGAGCTGCTGGAGTCTCCATTTGCGGGTTTCCACGCCGACAGACTTGTCATCGATGATGCGGAGGACTTTGTTGCGGTCGTGGCGATGGTAACTCTTGACCACTTCTTCGCGCAGGCCGTCCCAGTTCTCATCCATCGGGTGAAGGGTTATGACTGCATCCGCGAGTCCTTCCCTGCCGTTGGCGAGGATGAAGTCGCGGGCGGTTTCTGCCCTGAGGATGGACAGTTGGGAGTTCCTGCGGAACGGGCCTTCTGGTGATGAGTAGGCGTAGATGGCGATGCTGTCTATCCTCGGTGAGGTTGCCAGATAGTTGCGGATTGAATCCATCTGGGCTGCGTTGTCCATGTAGTCTTCCCGGACTGTGCTTTCGTCGCAGACATAGTACAGGCGGAATACGTTTGTTGTGAGGGTATCTGCCGGGGTTGGGAATGGTTCTTGGATAGTGTCGGTGTCGGACGGGGCATGGCATACGACAGTTACGTCGTCAGTTTTCCCATAAAGAGGAGAGACTGATGGCATAACTGTAAAAATCAAGAAAAGTAATATGCCCAATGTCTTGTTACACATCTCAACCACTACCAACCGTTTGCGTTTTTAATAGTGACAATTATTCTGGCAAATTTAACAAAAAAATCCCCCCCCGTACAAGTTTTTTTTAATTTTTATTTTTTAAAAATATGCGGATACGAAAAAAGGTGACTGCATGAGTCACCTTTTTTCGTACCGTATGTAGGGAAGAAATTATTTCTTCTTGTTTGCGTATCTCTGGTAGAATTTGTCAACGCGGCCTGCTGTATCGACGAGCTTCATCTTACCTGTGTAGAACGGGTGTGATGTGTTGGAAATCTCGAGCTTAACCACTGGGTATTCAACTCCTTCGATTTCGATTGTCTCCTTGGTGTTGGCGCATGAGCGGGTGATGAACACCTGATCGTTTGACATATCCTTGAAAGCTACAAGACGGTAGGTTTCGGGATGAATTCCGTTTTTCATGATCTTAAAAATTAGTTAACTATTTTTTCGAGCCGCGAATTTACGGCTTTAATTCTTAATTTCCAAATTTTATTCGAGATTTCTCGACTCCCTCCGGTCGCTCGAAATGACAAAAATGGAATTTATTTGATACGGTAAGGTTGGTCCTCGTAAAGGGTGAATTTCTTCGCTTTGCGGATCCATTTCTGCTCCTCTACCTTGACATGTTCACGCATATCCTGGAATGAGACATCGCCATTGATGTAGGCAAGAAGGACATCGTCAGAAAGCTTGGCCTCGAAACCTTCTTCAAGACGGAAGTCATCGAATTTCTCACGGAAATACCTCATAAGCTGCAAAGTATGCAGAAGGGAATGATACTCGGCACCCGGTTCAAGCAGGATCTGGTAACCGAAACACCTCTTGCCCTCGTACCTTCCGCATGCCGGAGTGAATGAGCACGGACGCATCAGCACTCCCGGCGGCACAGGAACGGGTTCAGAAACAGAAGCCTTCACAAATGGAGCTCCTATGTATTCATATGGACGGGCGGTCCCGATACCGGGCACTATGTCTGTATTGTTCCACAATCCCCCGCCGCTGTACATGTCGCAGGTAAAAAGTCCAGGAATGTCTGAAGCCGGAGCAATGGCCCATGGCAGAAGCTGTCTTCCAGACTCTGCCGCAAGCGCAGAAATCACATGGAGAGGGAATCTGGCACCTATCTCACTGTAATACAGATTGGCAAGCTCTCCGAGGGTGAGACCGTGACGGTGAGCCACCTTCGGAACGAAATCTTCGGTCGCCGCAGCGGAAGGCATTGTGCCCTCCACCACCCTGCCGGCAGGATTGATATGGTCCACGATGTACAGAGACGGAGAATCATCCTTCATGTCCTTCAAAGCGCACATCAGGCGCATGACATCCTTCGTATAATTGAAATACCTCGTGCCGACATCCTGGATTTCCACCACTACGGCATTCAAGCCCTTGAGGTCGTCCGGAGAGAACTCGATATGGTTCGTCTTGGGCGTAAGTTCCGTGTCGCGTGGAGAAAAAATAATCTTCAGGTTGCCCCTTTCATGGAAAAGGTCATAGAGATAGCGTCCCCGGCCCGGGTCCCAGCAGTTATGGGTACAGAAACAGCCGACGCTGCCTTCCAGCAGCGCCTTGTCAAGCTGTTCATCCAATGGTGTGGTCCTGAATGAGAACATCAGCCTATGATTTTTTCTGCAATGTCGATGATCTGGCGGGCAAGCGCATCTGCGGCACCGGCATCAGCGGCCTCCGCATAGATACGGATGATAGGCTCGGTGTTGGATTTGCGCAGGTGAACCCACTCCTTGCGTGATTCGAAGGAAATCTTCACTCCGTCCACGGTATTGATATCCTCGTTTGAATATACATTCTTGATTTCTTCCAGTATCTTGTCTATCAGAGCCTTGTCGGAAAGCTGGATTTTGTTCTTGGCAATGACATAGCGTGGATATGTGGCAAGAAGCTCTGACACCTTCATCTTCCTGTATGCGAGATTGGTCAGGAAAAGAGCCACGCCGACCATAGCGTCACGTCCATAATGCAGAGCCGGGTAGATGACACCTCCGTTGCCTTCGCCGCCGATAAGCGCTCCGCACTCCTTCATCTTGGTGGTCACGTTGACCTCTCCGACGGCAGCTGCGAAATACTCTCCGCTGTATTTTTCCGTCACATCACGCAAAGCCCTTGAAGATGAGAGGTTTGAAGAAGTAGCAAGTGAATATGGCGCAGTGACTTCCTCTATTGATTTGCCAGTATTGAGAGCCTCGTTGTATGCCCTTGAAAGAAGATAATCTGCCACGCTTACGAGAGTATATTCCTCTCCGAAAGGTTTTCCGTCCTCACAGATGAGGGCAAGGCGGTCTACATCAGGATCGACCGAAATACCGAGATCAGCCTTGTTGGCTACCACTGCATCGCAAAGCTCGACGAGGTTGGCAGGAAGAGGCTCCGGATTATGGGCGAACTGTCCTGTTGGTTCGCAGTTCACCATTACGCACTCGACTCCAAGCCTTTCGAGAAGACGAGGCATGATTATGCCTCCCACAGAATTGACGGCATCAAGTGCGACTTTGAAATGTGCATTGCGAACAGCCTCGACGTCAACGGCATCAAGTGCAAGGACTGCATCGAGATGTTCGTCGGTGAAATCCCTTTCTTCAACTACACCGAGGGAATCCACATCTGCGAAATTGAAATCTTCCTTCTCGGCACATTCCAGGATAGCGGCTCCTTCCTCGGCATTGAGGAACTCGCCTTTCTCGTTAAGAAGCTTCAGAGCGTTCCACTGTTTCGGATTATGGGATGCGGTGAGGATGATTCCTCCGTCAGCCTCTGCAAACACAACAGCCATCTCGGTTGTCGGAGTTGAAGCGAAACCAGCCTTCACGACATCGACTCCGCAGGCAATCAGGGAACCGCATACAAGAGATTCGACCATCTCGCCTGATATTCTGGCGTCTTTGCCGACAACAACCTTGTATCTCTCCCCTGCCGGTTTCGGACGGCGTTCACGGAGCTTTTCGCAATAAGCGTATGTGAATTTTACGATGTCAATCGGGGAAAGGCCTTCACCCGGGGCTCCGCCTATGGTACCACGGATGCCGGAAATGGATTTTATCAGTGTCATATCAAATGGTAATTACAAGTCGTATCATACAAACTTAGATAAAATCTTGCGATTTTACGCCAGTTGAATAAAAATCAAGACC
>JBJEBN010000086.1:0-9056 GCA_051870095.1 Candidatus Cryptobacteroides sp.
ATCTCTCTACGAAGCACAGCTTAAGCAAAGGCTCGGAGCAGTACCGGCATGGCTCATATCACTCAAGAAATAACAACTGAAACATCACAAATCATGAAAAAGATATTTTCAATAATCATCATTCCTGCACTCATCGCAGGCCTTTTCGCATCCTGCTCCGACCTCACCTCAATCGAGCAGAGAGTTGACGAACTTGAAAACAGGGTCGCAGCACTTGAAACCCAGGTAAACACCCTCAACTCCAATATTGCAACACTCCAGGCACTTGCCAATGGAGGTATCATCAGCAGCGTGTCCGAGGAAAACGGAGTCTATACCATCACCCTCGGCGACGGCAGGACCCTCACCCTCGCACAGGGCAGCATAGGTGTAGCAAACGCACCTGTAGTCTCAATCGACAAGGACGGCTACTGGATGGTTGACAACGAATACATCCTCGTAGATGGCCAGAAAGTCAAGGCTGTCGGTGCTGACGGCATCACCCCAGTCTTCGGAGTGGATGCAAACGGCTATTGGACAGTAAGTTACGACGGAGGCAAGAACTTTGAAAGGGTCAAAGGTGCTGACGGCAACCCTGTGAAAGCAATTCCTGACAGCGGAATCCAGGACAAATGGTTCGATTCAGTAGAGGTCAAGGATGGCAAGCTCGTAGTTGTAACCAAGGACGACAAGACATACTCACTTCCGATTGTAGCAGACTTCCTTTGCTCAATCAAAAATACCGAAGACATCGTGCTCTTCAATGCCGGTGAAACAAAGAACTTCACCGTTGAAATGAATGGTGTAGCTTCAGCTCTTGTAACCGCTCCTAACGGATGGTCGGCAAGCCTGAGCGAAACCACTCTTTCTGTAACAGCCCCTGCAGCTTCAACAAAGGCTGTATCTGCAGACAGCAAGACCGATGTCTGCATCCTCGCCGTTTCAACTACAGGCTTCTCTTCAATCGCGAAAGTGAAGGTTCAGCTCAGCGATGCACCAGTGGTTGTCAATCCTGCTGCAACCGTAGCCTTTGAATCTGCCACTGTGAATTCCATTACATTCAAGGTAACAACAATCGATGCTACTGAGTGGAAATACATCTGCCAGGCCGCATCTGAAGCAGCTCCTGATGCAGCGAAAATCGCAGCAGACGGCACAGCCGGAACAGGCAGCACAGTAACTATCGAAGGCCTCACAGCCGAAACCGAATACACACTCTACGTGCTCCCTATCAACGGAGAGACCAAAGGCGAGATTGCTTCTGCTACCGGCAAGACCTTGGTACCAGAATACCCTGGCCTCTACGGCAAATACATGAAGGGTGAAGATGTTGTCATCGGCGGCATCACCATAAACAAGACCACTCATCCGAATGCACACTTCATTACGGCGGAGAGTGAGAGCAAGGTAATCGGAACATCCGGAGTATATTTCATTGACCCGGCCGTGAATGATGCAACACTGTCATCTGGAAACCAGAGCCTCATCGTGACATCCAACACGGAGGAAAGGGTTACTGTTTCCCGTAAAACCCAGCTCGCCATGAAAGCGACAGAAGGAGAGGATTATTTCCACATGTATAATGTAAAATATGTGACGGGATTGACTAGCGGCAATATGCTCGGTGTTAACGGTGACGAAGCCAAAACTTTTGTCTTCGAGTCAATCTCGTTCGAGAAATGTGAGTTTGAAGTTCCTAAGGATATGAACTTCATGTATGCCCAGTATAACATTGCAAGCTTCAGCATGGTTGACTGTGATGTCAAGCTCCACGCCAATACAGCAGAAAAGAACATACTTTCGACCAATACCAACAACACTATCACATACGCACTCACATTCAAGAATAATATCATATATTGTACGGACGGTGATGTACCTGCTTATCAGATATTTAAAAACACAAATGCCACAGTGTCTTCGCTTGAATTTTCCAAGAATACATTTGCGAAGGTATATCCAAAAGCAGCCTTCGGATTTTGCGCAGCCAAATCAATCAATACTGCAAGTGTAGTGAGCAACCTGTTCTATATTCCGGATTATACCGACCTCGTGAAAGACACTGACGGAACAACCAAGTACTCAGGCATTGTTTATGCCACAGACAAAGTCAATACCGGATTCACCTTCACGTCCAACCTCGCATACTATGATGCCGCCTCCCTGCCTTCTCCAAGGTTGAAATGTGACTACTATATGAGTAATGACCCAGAAGGTTCCCTCTATGCAAAAATCGGCACTGACAACCCTCTTGAAACCGCAGACTTCACAAACGGCATCTTCACCCAGACTGAGAAATACAAGTCATTCGGTGCCCAGAGGTAATACTATTTGATATTACAATTAATTTTTATAACTTTGAGGGGTTGTGGCTTTCCGCCACATCCCCTTTTTGACAACACTAAAAACCAATATTATGAACACTGAACTGAACACGAACATTGCAGGAATCTATGCCCCCCCCACTTGCAATGTAATCAATCTCGAACTTGACGGGGCAATCCTCTCCGCATCTGGCGCCTCAGGCAGTTTTGAACTCCCTGTAGAAGACAACGGTTTCATTGAATTAAACTAATACATGGCAATATGAAGACTTACAAGTTTTTCGCAATTGCCATGGCAGCCGTGGCAACTGCATCCTGCACAAAGGAAATAGCACAGAACAACGCACCGGAAGAGAACCTCAACCTCTCACCTCTCACCCTCACAGCCTACAATGGTGAAGAAGACACCAAGGCAGCCTTCTCCGAGACAAAATATCCTGTCATCGAATGGAAAGCCGATGATGCAATCAGCCTTCTTGGCGACGGTACCGGGAACCAGCAATTCGTCGCGAAGGCCTCAGGCAAGAGCGTACAATTCGAAGGACTCGCAGACCTCTCTGACATATTGTACTATGCCGTATATCCTTATGATGCGGCTATCACATTGAGCGAAGGAACCTTATCAAATGTTACTGTACCGGCAGTCCAAACAGCTACAGCCGGAAGCTTCGACCCGAAGGCTTATGTCGCAGTGGCAGAATGTGCCGACAAATCAACCCTCGCATTCAAATCAGCAGTTGCCTTCCTGAAATTCCAGGTAGCAGATGCTGCGAATGTTAAAAAAGTGATGATTGTCACCAATGGAACCGAAACCATGGCAGGTACTGCAGCTGCCGTCACATATAATAGTGGAAGCATTGTGCATGGAAGCGTTTCGAGTGCGACTGCCAGCAAGAGCATTACTGTGGAAGGTACTTTCGAAGACGGTAAAGATTATTTCGCAATCGTTCGTCCTCAGCCATATGCAAGCGGAATCACTATATATGTCCAGTATAAAGACGGAACCGTGAAATCCGGCACAACATCGAGCCAATTATTCGAATCTGGTCAAAGCCGCAATCATATCAAGAGCCTTGGAACTCTGGCCCCAACAACAGTTGTTACCGACCTATATGAAATGTATAATATAGGCTTGGATATTGAAATAGCAGGAGAAACAGTTAATAAAGCCAACTTTGGCGCAGCGAATTTAGTAGAAGCAGCGGGAACTTTGAAGGATGGTGTAAATTTCATCAATCCTGATGTTGATGGAGTCGTATTTGGGAACCATACGTCTTTGATAGCAGTGGGAAGGTATCTCAGTCAAAGGAGCAAGATATCAAAATCAGCTTTTATTTACCTTGCAGCGACTGACAAAAAAGATAATTTCCTCTTGAGGAATCTAGAGATTTCGTTGACCTCCGCTGGTGCATATCTCATTGCTCCAAACCAGAATGATAAGGTTTTCGAAACAATTGGATTTGACAATTGCGCTATCGAAATTCCATCAGACAAGAATCTGATTTATTCTAGTAGTTCAACAAGAGCAATAGACAACGTTGCCCTGGTAAATTGCGATGTCAAAATAAATGCGACTTCATCCGCAAGTGAAAGATACCTTGTTAAATGCTCTAACACTTCTATGAGCCACGTAGCATTTGAGAACAATCTAATTTATTCAACAAGCAACATCACCAACTTTGCAATGTTGAGCAATGCTTCGGCTGTAGTTGGTACTCTCGCCGTCAATAGGAACAGTATTGTCAATCTATACCCGAAGGTATCATCATCATATTGCATAACAAGTGATGCAACAGAAGTATCCGGTTCTAACAATATTTTCTATATCCCTGATTATGAGTCATTGATTCAGAATGCGGAGAAGAAAGTGCAATATACTGGGATAGTAACGGAGTCCACATACACTGGATACGGAGAAAATTTCAAGACTAACTATGCAATTTATGGCGCTGCCAGACCTACTGGTGCAAAGCTTAAATGTGGATATGGGTCAAATGATGGAACCATATATTCAAGGAGTAAGGCGGAGAGCATAGATGAAGAAGTGATGGATTACTCTACTGATTACTTTGATCTTGAAAATGGAGTATTCAAAACCAAAAACGCCTCCTACGGCGCCCAGCGATAATTAAGAATACACTGTCAAATCGACCAAAAACCTTTAACTGTCATATCGAGCGAAGCACGAAGTGCGAAGTCGAGATATCTATTGAACACCAACAACATATCGAGATTTCTCCACTCGCTTCGCTCGGTCGAAATGACAAAAGAGTGACCTTCACTCAGTCGAGATGACAAAAACACACAAACAAAGAATAAAACAATGACACACAACACTACAACCCTTGCAGGCCCATACACCGCCCCCACCTGCAAAGTAATAAATATCGAACTCGACGGGGCAATCCTTGCATCTAGTGGCCAGACAGAACCGATTGGCGATGACATCAATTATGGATGGTAAAATGGGAGACGCAATTATGAAATATTCTAACATTCTATTGGTTGCGGCTGCCATAGCTGCCACAGCCTGCGCAAAGGAAATCGTTTCCGAGAACGAAAACACAAATCAGCCTGAAGTCAAGCTCTACCCGATGACATTCTCCGCCGGAGCTGATGACGGATCTGCTCCTGACACAAAGGTAACCCTTGAAGGCAAGAGTGTCCTCTGGTCAGCAACTGACAAAATCAAAGTTTTCGACGGCACTGAAAAGTCCCTAGAGGCCTTTGAAATAACATCCGGAGAAGGCACAACCTCAGCAATCTTCAGCGGAAGCGTAGCAGACCCATCTGCAACAACTTATTATGCGTTATATCCTTATCAGGAATCAGCGACATTCCACTCAAGTCTGGTTATCACTGAATCTGCGACAAGAACAAATGCCATAAAAGCGACAATCCCTACAGAGCAGATAGCAGTTGCCGGAAGCATGCCATCTAATGCATTTCTTTCTATGGCGGCTTCTAATTCAGAGGGTGATTTTTCATTCAAAAATGCATTGAGCCTCGTAAAATTTCAAATCAAAGACACATACAACCCATCAGAAATAGAGAGTATATCATTGTCCGGTAATGCATTGGAATACATAGCCGGGAATGTAGGACTATATCTTGCGGGAGATGGTGTTAACATTGACTATATCAGAGGAGAAGCCGAAAGCTATGTTACTCTGAAAGGTAGTTTTGAAAGTGGAAAGGACTACTTCTTTGCAATCCGACCAGTGACATTCGAAAAAGGTATTACCCTGACAGTGAAATATAAAGACGGTTCATGCAAATATGCATCATCAGCAAAAGCTGCACAAGCACTCTCTCGTAACTCTGTACTCAACCTCGGTTCCCCTACATTGGCAGATGGCCTTCCTAATGACCTTTACATTGCCTATCTGCACGGATGCGATATTGATGTCGCAGAAACGACTGTCAATAAAACAGCTTTCCCAAAAGCAACTTTGATAAAAACAAATGGAAAGACTGGAGATGGTTTGTATTTTGTAGATCCAAGCCTTACAGTATCATTAGAAACAACTTCGGCTCAAATTGTGATTGGCAGATTTTCAGATAAAAAGTCTAGTATTACAAAATCTAGTGTATATTACTTAAAAGGTACAAGTAATAACGACTATCTTCTATTAAAGAATTTAGAATTATCATTAACGACAAGTGCTGGTTATCACTTCGGCAGTGATACAGACAATACAGTTTTCGAAAAGGTTGGTTTCGATAATTGTAAAATGACTATTGCAAAAGATAAAGCATTAGTTCAGTCAACAGGCGGAACTAGGTTGATTGATGCTATTATTATTAAGAATTGTGATATCAAATTTGAGGCATCAAGCGATAATACGAAAGAGAGATGCTTAATGAAAGGCTCAAATAGAATGACAACAGTATCATTTGAAAACAATATTTTATATGCTGAGGAAGATGTAGCTAATTTTTATGCATATAATAATGTGAATGGAGTGATTAGCAATGGACTTAAGTTCAATTGCAATACCGTTGTAAATCTGTATCCTGCAGCCACCTATGCATACAATAATGCAAAAACGGCAACATCCGAAGGTTCCAATAACTTATTCTATATTCCAAAGTATGAGACAATTGTAGTTGCTGCCAAGTCAAATACTGATGCCACTCTTGAAGCTAAGTATACTGGTATTGTAAAAAAAGATGTATACACGGAAGTTGAGAGTAATTTTAAGGATAACTATGCAATTTATAACAGCACACCTTCTGGTGCTAGACTAAAATGTGGATATGGCACCAAAGATGCCATTAAAGATGGAGAGATTGCTTCTGTTTCTAAGGAAAAATCAGTAAGTGATCAGATTATGAACTATGACTCTGAACATTTCGATGTTGTAAATGGAATTTTCATTCCGCTTGTTTCAACCTACGGCGCCCAGCGCACCCAGACCGGCACCCAGTCCCTCTCCGAAAGACAGACCTGGACCGGAGCATCAGGATGGACATTTTAATATAATATGAACAATACGCAATGAAGCGACACATAGCAACCTCATTATCATTGGCAATACTGTTTGCCTCATGCGTACAAGAACAGGAGCCGGCACAGGAAACCGGCTCCTTGTATCTGACCGCATACACAGACGACACTATAACAGACCAGACCAAAACTCACCTTCAGGATGAACGCTATGTCCTCTGGGACGCCTCCGACGCCATCACCGTACTCGGCTCAGGAACGAACTACCATTCCACCGCCATCACAATCAAGGATGACGGCCGCACAGCCACATTCAAGATGCCGTCCGGCACCAATGGCACCGTAGCAATCTACCCTAAAGATGAATCAGCAACATTCTCCGACGGCAAGGTAACCACGACCCTTCCATCGACTCAGACCGCGACAGTGGACGGCTTCGCCCAAGGCGTCAACCTCGCCATAGCCGAAGTGACAGACCTCTCCAAACCCCTGTACTACCGCAATGCAGGTGCACTCCTGAGCCTCAAAGTCGGCCTTTCCAACATCACAAAAATCGTCCTCGAACCGCTTGAGGATGGCAAAAGACTCGCCGGCCCATGCTCACTCAGCCTCAACTCCAAAGGTCAGGTTGTCTGCACAGCATCCGGCACAGGTTCCCAGAGCGTAACCCTCGAAGGCACATTCGTCAAAGGATCCACCTACAGCTTCGTAGTCCTTCCCGGCACCTACAACGGCCTGAAAGTCACCATGACCAACACATCCGGCCAGGCCGTAGCCTACAAGAACACCCAGTCCATAACCGTAAAAAGTAACGACAACTATTATATTGCCGAGCTGAAAGACCCCGAACAAGTCGCCGGCATCGACATTGACTTCTCCTACGCCGGCTACAACCATGGCGAATCTGCTCCGACGGACAGGACCATCGCACAATTGGAGGCTGACGGATATAAGATTTATAATGTCACAGAACATGGTTTGATTGGTACTGATGCACTTTCCGACAGGGCAGCATTTTTAACTTTCCTGAAAGAATTTTGTAACGAAATTTCAGATTCTAAAGATTTGAGATTTCGAAAGAGAAGCGATATTGGCAAAGTCGTAATATATTTCCCGAACGGCCATTACATCCTTCAAGCATCAGGCGATGACACGGCACAGAAGACAATCTTCATCGAAGGAAATGATATCATCCTCAAAGGTGAGAGCCGCGAGGGAACAATCATTGAAATGGCTTCCGAAAATACACCTAGAAACAAAGACAAGCTCTACAGCGGACCTGTAATGCTCAGTTTCAAGAATCAGTCTGATCTGGGGGCTGGTGTAACTGTCTCTGCCGATGCTGCGAAGGGTTCCAAATCAATTCAGGTGGAATCCATTGCTACAGGATTCTCGGAGGGCAGTTGGGTTTGCCTGAAATTGAATACAACCAATGAGAGTGCAGTCTCTGAAGAACTTGGAGGTAAAACTGCGGAGAGTGTCTGGACCGATATCAAGACTGTCAATGTGATTGAATATCATCAGATTGCAAGTATCAGCGGCAATACAGTCACATTCGTCGAGCCAATCATGCATGAGGTAAAAAGCACCTATGGATGGACCCTGCATACTTACGCTCATTACAGCGAGGTTGGTATAGAGGACATCACATTCAAAGGAAATGCACCTTCAGGATATGTACATCATACTCAAAATTACGACGGTGCATACAAGATTGTCAACATGCAGCGCATCGTCAACGGTTGGATGCGCAGGGTGAAATTCACCAGCGTCAGTGAGGCATCAAGCATCATTGAGTGTGCACAGGTTTCAGTCTATGATGTTGACATTGACGGAGAAAGAGGGCATTCATCCATTCGCTCACAATCCTCATCAAGAGTATTCCTCGGTAAAATCCGCGAAACAAGCGGCAACGGGGAAGGACAGGACCACGCGGTCGGCGTTTCCAAACCTGCTATAGGAACCGTCCTCTGGAGAAATACATGGGGCAGCAAATCTTGCTTTGAAGCTCATGCAAGCCAGCCGCGCGCTACATTGATCGACTGCTGCAAGGGTGGATGGAACCAGATGCATCAAGGCGGAGCTGAAGATCAGCTTCCAAACCACCTTGCCGACCTCGTCATCTGGAACTTTGAAGCTACTTCAGTTGATAATTCAACTTGGGATTGGTGGACTCTTGCTAAACATACCTGGAAATTCCTGCCAGTAACAGTAGTCGGTTTCCATGGAGCATCATGTACATTCACCAGCGGCAAATGCGACATCTCCAACGGAGCAGCCGTCTTCCCTGAATCCCTCTACGA
>JBJEBN010000087.1:0-1763 GCA_051870095.1 Candidatus Cryptobacteroides sp.
CTATCATACTCTCACAAAATTTTTATAAATGTAAAAATTTTTGATAGTATGAAAATATGAACGATACCGGATTTGCGGCCTTGGGATAATTGGTGGAATCAGAAACTCAGGCGCAGTCCTGCTCGGGCGGAGAGCATAAGCGGATGTTCAGAGCGGTAGGTCTCTAGGGTGCCTTTGTTAAGATTGTATGAGATTTCAGGCTCCAGGAACAGACCGGCTTTAGGAGCAAGATTGACCTGGATGCCGACGTTTCCGTTCACGCCGAAAAGCACCTGCTTTTCCTTCAGCCTTTCTCCGCCAACAGAAGCATAGATGCATTTGTCCATCGTAAAGCCTGCTCCGATATAGAAATTGAATCGTTTCCTGTTCACCGGGATCCAGTCCAGCCTTACAGGGATGCCGATATAGTGGGCATATTGTCTGTCCTTGCAACATCATCCTTTGCCGGGTCTTCCGTAATGTCACACGCAGCTTCCAGATTAATGAAACTTACCTTCCCTAATTTTCTTATCCTGTCTATTGCCATGTTGACCGTGACTCTGGTACACCAAGCCTTGAGAGATCCTGAAGGCTTATATCTGCCTATGGTCTCATAAATCTTTATAAAGGCGTCATGGAGCAGGTCCCTTGCTGTTTCCCTGTCACCTGAATACCTGATACAGAGCGCATAAAGATAAGCTGCATATCTGGTATACAGCTCATGTCTGGCCTCATCTTCCCCTCGGGCACATGACCTGGCCAGTTCAATGTCCTCCATATCTTTAGTCGATGTCAAGTTCTCGTTTTATTAATAAACGCCATCAATTCGAAAATACTGCCGCGAAGATACGATTTTTAAGGTTGAGAAAATATTGAAACATTTCGGAAGTATTATTCTCCATATTGCGTTATTTTTGTAAAAGAAAATGATTGAGATGAAAGATCAGTTTTTGAAATTATGCCATTGGGCACTGGCTGCAATGGGAATGGCTTCTGCTACATCCTGTGAAAACGGGTGGTTTGAGAATAACAGAATGGAATATGGAACACCATATTGCTCATTCGAAGTGAAATGCAAGGTGGTCGATTCCAAGAGTGGCATTCCTGTCAATGGCGTCAAAATGACTCCCGGCTATAAGATTCAATATAAGAATGAACAAGGTGAGACTGTAGAGGGTTTCCAGAAATTCCAGGAGGAAGGAGTTGTAATCGAAAATGGTGAGTGTGAATTGTCAGGCAGGGCTTTCAGTGGCATCTGTCCTTATTGATGGCTCAATCTCAGCCTGCGGAAGCATCCGTTCTGATTACCATCAGGGTAATATCTACCAGGATGATTTCATCGATGTATGGGAGAACCGTTTCCAACCATACCGCGACAGAAACTGGATGAAAAAGGGCAAATGCGGTTCATGCAAATGGTTCCGTTACTGTGAAGGAAACGGAATGCACCTGCGGGACGATGACGGCAATCTGATAATGTGCCATCTCGACCTCGCAGGTGCGACAAATCAGAACATATAAGCAAGTCCTGCCTTTATGCTGTGATGGTGCAGCTTGAGGTCATCGACCTTGCTGCGGTTGACAAGACCGTAGTCATATCCTACTTGGATTCTCCAATGCTGGCAGATGTCGATGCCGACGCCTCCGCCTATCTTGATGTCACATCGTTTGTAGGTGCTGTCTTCTCCCCAGATATTGACTGTCTGCTTGTCGCTTGAACCGGAATTGTCTCCGAGTGATGCCTCCAGTTTTGTCGTATAGTCTGCATAGAGTCCGAAACTTCC
>JBJEBN010000088.1:0-8971 GCA_051870095.1 Candidatus Cryptobacteroides sp.
TTCTCGTTCAATTATCCTTCTTCAGCCAAATCTTCTACTGCTGCCGTTGATGGTGGCAAACTCGGAGCAAGATAGAAGAAAAGGTCTTTGAAATAAAGAACCTGTTTTTAGTATTTAGTTGTTGGTGACCGGTATCGAAATGCCGGTCACCTGTTGTCTTATATTGGAATAAAATAAGGCTGATTCCTGCCTTCCTGCGATAAACCGAACAAATCGCACGGAGTTCCAAGGAAATTAGTTATATTTGCCAAATTTTATTTCGAGATGCAGACATTTGTTAATTCACCGATTGCCGAAGGACTGACCTTCGATGATGTTTTGTTGATCCCAGCACGCTCTGAAGTATTGCCAAGAAGCGTGGATGTCTCTACCAAGTTTACAAGGGAGATTTCCCTGAAGACCCCTATCGTATCTGCTGCAATGGACACCGTGACCGAAGCTGAACTTGCCATAGCCATGGCACGCGCTGGCGGAATCGGAGTGATCCACAAGAACATGACCATCGAGGAGCAGATGAACCAGGTACGCCGCGTGAAGAGAGCCGAGAACGGAATGATTTACGACCCTGTGACAATCAGGCCGGAAGCCACCGTAGGAGAAGCCCTCGGAATGATGGCCCAGCACCATATCGGCGGAATACCGGTGGTTGATGCCAACAATTTCCTGATTGGAATCGTCACCAACCGCGACCTCCGTTTCCTCGACAATCTGAAACTCCCTGTATCTCAGGTTATGACATCTGAGAACCTTGTCACTGCCCAGAAAGGCATCAGCCTCCCTGACGCAACCGACATTCTCCGTCACCACAAATTCGAAAAACTTCCTGTAGTGGATGCAGACGGCAAGCTTGTCGGTCTGATTACCTACAAGGACCTCATGAAAATAAAGGACAATCCGATAGCTTCCAAGGACTCCAAGGGCCGTCTTCTCGTAGCGGCCGCAGTGGGCGTCAAGTCCGACACAATCGAGAGGATAGAAATGCTCAAGAGCGCCGGAGCCGACGCAATCGTTGTCGATACTGCTCACGGACATTCTGTCGGAGTGCTTGAAGTAATAAAGAAAGCCTGCGAGGCACATCCTGAAATCCAAATCGTTGCAGGAAACGTCGCGACAGGTGAGGGTGCCAAGGCTCTTGCCGATGCAGGAGTAAGCGCAGTCAAGGTCGGAATAGGACCTGGCTCAATCTGTACTACCCGCGTGATTGCCGGAGTTGGAATGCCTCAGCTCTCTGCAATCATGATGGCTTCAGAGGCTCTCAAAGGTACGGGCGTTCCGGTAATCGCCGACGGAGGAATCCGTTATTCAGGAGATGTTGTCAAGGCTCTGGCTGCAGGTGCAAGCACCATCATGGCAGGCTCACTCTTCGCAGGAGTCGAGGAGTCACCGGGAGAGACCATCATCCTCAACGGCCGTAAGTTCAAATCCTACAGAGGAATGGGTTCGCTTGAGGCAATGCAGCAGGGTTCCAAGGACCGTTACTTCCAGGACATGGAAGAGGACATCAAGAAACTCGTTCCGGAAGGAATCGTGGCCCAGGTGCCTTACAAGGGAACTCTCTCAGAGGTTGTCTATCAGCTTGTCGGTGGTCTCCGCGCCGGAATGGGATATGTCGGAGCAAAGGACATCGAGGCTCTGCGCAGCGCCAAGTTTGTACGCATAACCCACGCCGGATATGTTGAGGGCCATCCTCACGATGTGACCATCACGAGGGAGTCCCCGAACTATTCAAGATAGTATAGATGAAGCGCATATTACATATCGCTTCCATTGTCATAGTCGTCCTGCCGGCAATCGTGTCGTGCAGGGCGATTTCATCCTTTCTGCACGATGATGAAGTCGTGGCCAGGGTCGGTGCGGAAAAGCTCTATCGTCATGATCTGGAAAATGTGATTCCCAAAGGACTGTCCCCTCAGGACAGCACCAGGCTGGCTCTCCAGTATATAAACACATGGGCTTCCGACAGGGTTTTCTATACTATTGCCCAGGAGCAGCTCTCCAAGGCAGAGAAGGATGTCACCAAGGAGCTTGAGGATTACCGCAACTCCCTCCTGAAATACAGGTACGAGCAGCTTTATGTAAACCAGAGGCTCGACACTGCCGTGACTGACGACAAGGTCGAAGAATACTACAACGCCCATCAGGACAAGTTCATCCTCGAAAGGCCAGTCGTGAAGGCACGCTATCTGCGCATCCTTGCAGATTCTCCTGTAATAGAGCCTATCCGCAGGAAGATGTCTTCGGATGACCCTGCCGACATTGCCGAGGCCGACAGCCTTGCCTATTCATCGGCAATGAGATTCACTTCCTGGGATGACAAGTGGATAGATGCCAGCGTGCTTGCCCGTGAGTTCGGGACGGACTGGAAGACAATGCTTTCTGCCAGGAAGGGCAATTGGGTAAACCAGACGGACACAACAGGTATACTCCATGCCGCATATATCTCCGGTCTTGTGCAGGCCGGCAGCGTGGCTCCGATCGAGTTCAGTTCGGAAAAAATCAAGGATATAATTTTAAGTTCCCGCAAGCAGGCGCTTATTTCAGGTTTGGAACGGGACTTGCTTAAGGATGCCCGCGAAAACGGAACATTTGTGATATATTGATAATATGAAATACACCCATCTCTTGAAAGGTCTTGCAACCATGGCACTTGCCTTCATGGCAGTGCAGATGTCTGCACAGAAATATCCCAACGGGATAATAGACAAATCCATAGCTGTCGTCGGCAATGAAATGATAATGCTGTCCCAACTGGAAGAGGAGGTACAGATGATGAGGGCGCAGGGCATGATGTCCGACAGGAACATGCGCTGTGAGATTCTGGAGCAGATGATGGTCTCCAAGCTCTTCCTCATGCAGGCCCGTCTGGACTCCCTTAATGTGAACAATGACATGGTCGAGGGCGAGATGCGCAACAGGATTGACCAGATACGTACACAGCTGGGCGGAGATGAGGAAGTCGAAAAGTATTTCGGCAAGCCTCTCTACAAGCTCCGTCAGGAGTGGAGGGAGTCTCTTCAGGAGATGAGCCTTACCCAGCAGATGCAGGAAAAGGTGGCATCCAACATTCCGGAACTGACCCCTTACGATGTCCAGAAATATGTGGATGCAACCGACAAGGACGACCTTCCTATTGTTCCTGAAAAATACCAGCTCAGCCAGATATGTATCTATCCTGACCGTGAGGCGGCCAACCTTGCGGTGAAGGAGCGTCTGCTTGCCATCCGTGAGCGCATCATCAACGGGGAGAGATTCTCGACCCTTGCCAGGCTCTACTCTCAGGACCCGGGAAGCGCAAGGAGGGGTGGTGAACTCGGCATGGCTTCAAAGTCCATATTCTGGCCGGCATTCTCCGATGCAGCCATGTCCCTCAAACCGGGAGTCGTGTCACAGATAGTTGAGACCCCGGACGGATTCCACATCATAGAAGTGCTTGACAAGAAGGGAGATATGTTCAATGCGAGACATATTCTCCTCAAACCGGAATACACCGCTGATGACCGGGAGAAAGGATTCAAGGTACTCGACAGCCTCCGTACGGAAATCATTGACGGCAACATCGCCTTCGACCTTGCTGCGAGATTCTTCTCCGAAGACCCTGCGACAAGGACCAACGGAGGCCAGATGGCCGACCCCAATACCGGATCTTCATATTTTGAGATAGACCAGCTCAAGCCTCAGGACTATTATGCAATCAGGGACCTGAAGGAAGGGGAGATATCTGCCCCGATCGAGTCTCTCGACAATGAGGGCCGTAACGGAAATCTCGTTTACAAGATCATACGTCTTGACAAGATAATACCTGCTCATGCAGCCTCATTCTCAACGGATTACGACCTGCTTCTCAAATACGCCAAGCAGGAGGCATCCTCAGCGGCCATCGACGAATTCGTAAATTCCAAAATTCAATCGACATACATCGTGCTGGATCCTCTGTTCAAGGATTGCGTCTTCGACCGCGATGGCTGGGAGCAGAAATTCCGCAAGACAGAATAGTCCCCATATATGAGACGGCAAGCTTCACCTTCATATCTTTTGTCACTTGTGGCCTCGTTCCTCCTTTGCCTGAATGCACATGCTCAGGAGCAGAGGGACAGCCTCGTAATACTCATGAGTGCCAAGTCGGCGCAGACCGTGGATGTGGAAGGTGCAAGCTACAGGAAGATTGTCGGACCGGCGAGGTTCCTGCATAACGGTACGTTCCTTCTGTGCGATACCGCGATGTGGAATGTGGACACCAGGATAATAGAGGCATGGGGAAATGTCCGGATTCTGCAGGAAGAGACGGTTCTGGACAGCGACAAGCTCACCTATATAATAGATGAGGACCTTGCACAGTTCAGAGGAACGACTGTCCAGCTTCAGGATAAGGACCATAACACGCTCAGGACCAGGCATCTGGACTACAACACCAAAGACTCCGTAGCCGTATTCCGCAACGGCGGTTCCATGAGGGACAAGGACGGCCAGATCATCGAGAGCAGGGACGGTACGTACGATTCCAAGATAAAGACCTTCACGTTCGCTGAAGATGTCAACATGTTCACGGATTCCATATTCGTAAAGACCGGTCATTTGAAATACCAGTCAGACCTCAACCTTGCCACATTCTCATCAGGCACCGATGCATGGAAGGATGATAATATGCTTTCCTCTTCGCGAGGATGGTATGACCGTGGCCGGGAGGTATTCTTTTTCCGTGAAAATGTCCATGTGATGTCCGAGGACCAGGAGGGATGGAGCGACAGCCTGTATTTCTACAGGGCGACTTCGGATGTGGAGATGCTGGGCCGGGTACAGGTGAGCGATACTACGAGAAATGTTTTCGCCCTTGCCGGACGCATCCATTACAGCGATTCTTCATCCCGTGTCACTCTGACCCGCAAGCCGGCCGTGATTACGCAGACCGAAGAAATGGACGGATCTGTCGATACTGTTTACCTTGGTGCGGAAAAGCTTGTTTATCAGGCAATAAAGATGTGCGACATTGACAGCCTCGAATTTGTTCTTGCAAACGAAAGGCTTGCTGCACTTCAGGTAGATCCTGTCGGAAATTACAGGAAGAAAGCTGCCGAAGCCGCTGCCAAGGCTGCCGAGGAGGCTGCGAAGAACGACCCGAACTACAGGCCTAAGGGCGATTCCGCCAAAAAGCCGGACAAATCACAGGGTGCCCCGAAATCTCCCGTGGATTCCTTGTCAATGGGTTCTGATTCGCTGGCAGTTGCCGCGGATTCATTGGCAGTTGCTCCTGAAGAGCCGAAGGATACCACTAGGGTCGGTTTCCTCCAGGCAATGACCAAGGTCAAAATCTACAAGAAAGACATGCAGGTGGCCTGCGACTCTCTTCTGTACAGCGACCTGGATTCACTTGCGAGGATGTTCAATGACCCGATGATATGGCAGGAGAGAGTGCGCCAGTATTCTGCTGACAGCATATCCGTGGCGGTCAGCAAAGGAACCATAAGCAAGGCCAGCCTCATGTCCAATGCCTTCATTACCATCAAGGAAGACTCATTGCATTTCGACCAGATCAAGGGTACGGAGATGCTGGCATATTTCGGAGAAAAATCCTCCCTGGAGCGCTTCGATGTGCTCGGAGGGGCGTCTGCGGTGTTCTTCATAGAGGAGAATGAGGCACTCGCTACTGTCAACAAGGCCGAATCCAAGATGTTGTCAGCCCTCTTCAAGGATGGCCAGATACAGAAAGTGTATTATTATGAAGATGCCACGAATAACGGCTACCCGGTCGTGCAGATCACGAAGGAGGAGCAGCGTCTGAAGGGCTTCAAATGGAACCCGGATCTGCGTCCCGCCGACCGCAATGCTGTGACACCTCTTTCACTCAGACCGAGCCAGAGGAAGATGTATGCATCCCGCCCCAAGGCCAGGTTCACCCAGACTGAAATTTATTTCCCCGGTTACATAGGCGACATAAAGCGGCAGATACAGATACGCGACTCCCTGCGCATAGTACGTGAGCGCGAAGCTGCTCGCAACGAAAGGCTGCGTCTTGAACGCGAACGCCTCGACAGTCTCGCCCACGCCGACTCCCTCGCGACCGCCCTCACCGACTCCCTCGCCAATGCCGGCTCCCTCGTCCTTACGGACTCCCTCGCCACGGCGGACAGCCTCGGCAGACCTGAATCACCGGTGATTGCAAAGGATTCACTTTCAGTGCAGGATTCCCTCACCTCCGCTGTTGACCAGAATGCTCCGATGACCAAGGAACAGATCAAAGCAGCCCGCAAGGCGGAAAAGGAGAAAGCAGCAGCCCGGAGGCAGGCCCTTAAAGAAGCAAGACAGGCAAAGCAGGACGAGAAATGGGCAGAACTCGACAAACGTGATGCCGAGAAACAGAAGGCCAAGGAGGAGAAGCGCCAGAAGAAACTGCGGCAGAAGAAGCGCAAGGCATTGGAGGCTGCCGCACGACAGGCCGAAAAAGATGCACAGGTACTTGAAAAATACCGTCAGAGATATCAGAAAAAGCTGGAGAAGGAACAGCAGAGAAAGAATCGGAAGACAAAATGATTAAACTGTCTGAACTGAAAACAGGTGAGCGTGGAGTCATAGTCAAAGTCCACGGACACGGAAGCTTCCGTAAGAGGATCATAGAGATGGGCTTTGTGAAAGGCAACAAGGTCAAGGTCATCCTCAACGCTCCTTTGAAAGATCCGATTGAGTACGAGATCATTGGATACAAGATTTCCCTACGCCGCGAAGAGGCGGAAATGATAGAGGTCATCAGCGAAAGTGAAGCGGTCGCCGTAATGAAGGCGGAATCGCTTCCGGCGTTGGAGGTACCGGAATGCAGCGATGTTGAAGTCGAAAGACACATGGAAGACCTAGCCTCCAGACGACGCAAGGAAATCAAGGTGGCCCTCGTCGGCAACCCCAACTGCGGCAAGACCTCGCTGTTCAACCGTGCTTCAGGAAGTCACGAACATGTCGGCAACTACAGCGGCGTCACGGTCGATGCCAAGGAAGGATATTTCGAGCATGGCGGATACAAATTCATAATCGTTGACCTTCCTGGAACATATTCGCTCTCCGCCTACAGCCCGGAGGAACGCTATGTCCGCAAGACCCTGATTGAAGATGTCCCTGACGTGGTAGTAAATGTCGTGGATGCCTCCAACCTCCAGCGCAACCTGTATCTCACCACCCAGCTCATAGACATGAACCTCAGGGTTGTCATGGCCCTGAACATGTTCGACGAATTGAAAGCCAAAGGCGACAAGCTCGATGTACGCCAGCTCGGTTACCTGCTCGGAATGCCAATCGTGCCTACAATCAGCCGTACGGGAGAGGGACTGGACAACCTGTTCGACACAGTAATCCAGATATATGAGAATTCGGACCCGCATCTGTCCCGCCACATCCATATCAACCACGGAACCGAGATAGAACACAGCATTGACAGAATAAAGCTTCTCATTCAGCAGAATCCAAATATAAGGCACAGATATTCAACCAGATATCTTTCCATCAAATATCTCGAAAACGATTCTGAAATCGAGAAAGTCGTTGAGGCACTTCCGCAGAGGGACGAAATCATCGCAGCCCGCTTCGAGGAACAGAAACGGATCAAATCCCTTTTGGGCTCCAACCTCGAATCCGCCATCGTGGATGCGAAATATGCCTTCGTCCAGGGAGCCCTTGCAGAGACCTGGCAGCAGAGCCATGCCAAGCGCAACAGACATACTGTAACCGACAAGATAGATGCGGTGGTGACCAACAAATGGCTGGCATTCCCAATCTTCTTCTTCCTGCTCTACCTCGTGTTCGAGGGCACATTCGCCATAGGAGACTACCCGATGCAATGGATAGAGTGGCTCGTGTCTGGCTTCGGATCATTCGTGGCCTCAATAATGAAGGACGGATGGCTGAGGGACCTGATTGTGGACGGTGTCATTGGTGGAGTTGGAAGCGTCCTTGTCTTCCTGCCCAACATCCTGCTTCTGTATCTTTTCCTGTCATTGATGGAGGATTCCGGATATATGGCGAGGGCGGCATTCATCATGGACCGCCTTATGCACAAGATGGGTCTGCATGGCAAGTCGTTCATTCCTATGATAATGGGATTCGGCTGCAATGTCCCGGCAATAATGGCTACAAGGGCTATCGAGAGCCGCAAGAGCAGACTCATAACAATGCTTATAATACCGTTCATGTCATGTTCGGGCCGTATGCCTGTGTTCATTCTTATTGCAGGTGCCTTCTTCCCGCACAGGGCTGGATTGGTGCTTCTCGGACTCTATGCCTTCGGAATCGCCGTCGCCGTGTTAGCCGCCAAGATAATGAGCCGCTTCTTCAAGGACGACGACCTGCCTTTCGTGATGGAACTTCCTCCTTACAGGGTGCCGACGGCAATATCGGTGTTCCGCCATACTTGGGAGAAGGGCAAGCAATATCTGCACAAGATGAGCGGAATCATCCTCATCTGTTCGATTGCGATATGGTTCCTCGGGTATTTCCCGAACCACGATGCGTACGATTCAGTAGCAGAACAGCAGGAACATTCATTCATAGGATATGTCGGCAAGGCCATGGAACCTGTGCTCAAACCGTTGGGCTTCGACTGGAGAATGGGCGTGGGAATCATAGCCGGAGTCGGCGCCAAAGAGTTGGTGGTCAGCACATTGGGAGTAATGTATGCAGACGATGAGCCGGTTGCGGGTTCAACGGATTATCCTCAGGACGGAGGACTGCCATATTCCGGAGAGAGCGTTGCCGATTCCATTGATTCGGAAAATGTCGTCGGTACCGGTGATGAAACAAGACTCCAGAGGGCTCTGTTGCGTTCGGTTACGCCTGCAGGGGCCTTGGCCTTCATGGTATTCATCCTGCTGTACTTCCCGTGCATAGCGACCTTCGTTGCCATAAAGCAGGAGGCCGGCGGCTGGAAATGGGCAATATTCACGGCGATATACACCATCCTCGTGGCATGGATATTCGCCTTCGCCACCTTCCACAT
>JBJEBN010000089.1:0-8952 GCA_051870095.1 Candidatus Cryptobacteroides sp.
GGCTCAGAAATCACACTTTCACGCAGAAACTTTTGGAAGTCTGCGGAATTGAGGCTGTATAATTTCTGTAGTATAGTCCAATCATTCTAAATGTAGCCTTGATTTAAAAAATAAGGCTTCGTGCAATTCATCGAGCGGGGGAGATGGGGCTCTAGAGGGCTGAGGGGCACATTAGGCTGTCCGATGGCGCTGGATTGACCCCATCGAGCATGGCAATAGCCATTCTACGCTATTGGGAGGAGAGTTTGCCTGCTCGATGTTTTGCACGAGGGAACGGGTGCTGACCTTCCTAATTATTACACTTTCAGGAAGACGTTCTTTTTGTAGAGGAAATAGAGGAAGAGCCAGGAGATTGCAAAATATCCTATCTTCAGCAGCAAAGCGCCTGCTGATTCCGGAAGCAGATTGGACAGACCGGAAAGGAAGAATGCTGATACACCCCGGAAATCAAATATTCGCTGAGCCATATAGATAGTGATAGAATTCATTCCTATGACCTGAAAAAAAAGCACCCCTTTGCGGTAGCCCTTGACATCCAGCAGATAATAAAATATGGCAAACACAATAAGCGAATATGCAGCAGCTGCGAGGACGAATGTACTGGTCCACAATGCCTTGATGACAGGACACCAATGACTCCAGACAATTGTTATGGCTATCATAATGGCGGCAGCGACAAGCATGACTATGGTTTTTCTGCTGCCTGAATCCCCGGATTCTTTCACATACCTTCCGGTAAACACTCCCAGCAAGGCTGTGACCACTGCTGGAACTGTACTGACGATGCCTTCCGGATCGTATATTCCTTGTTTGTATATATGATTGGGAATAAGTAACCTGTCTATATAGGATACGATATTGCCTTCAAGAGAAAATGAATCAGCGCCGGCTGGAGCATCCGGAGCAATGCAGAATTTCAGCAGCACGAAATAACCGACAAGAACAGTTCCGGCAGTAATCCACTGAAAACGCTTTCCTGTAAATACATACAGCAAAGCAGCGATCATCCATGCCACGCCTATGCGTCCCAGAACACTCGGAATCCTGAAAGATGATAACTCCAGTTCCAGTAATCCTCCATAAATCATTCCGAGAACAAAAAGTGTAAGACCACGCCTGATAATATTCAGTACGATTGAACTCTTGCTCTGCCCGTTCGAAATCTTCTTGCCTATTGCAAACGGAATTGTCATTCCGGAAAGGAACAAGAACAGGGCAAAGATTGTATCATGATGACGGAAACCCTCCCATTTGACATGGCTCATTTGAAGGGCAATCCATGAGTCCCCGCCTTCCGGGAACAACTTGCATATAGCCACAATAACTCCAGCCATGCCCATAATGAACATCATGTCAAATCCCCTGGCTGCATCAATGGATAACAGGCGGTCACTTTTCTCTTTCATAGAATAATTGTTTTATTGTTAGTCAAAATCTTTCATGGCGCCAAGCATTTTGGCTTTGATCCGGTCGTTGCAGAGGTTGCCGAGGCTGCCGATGTGGGAGTGGGAGAGGGAGGAGGCCCTCAGGCTACTCTTGTCTGAGCTTCCGTCTGATCCTTTGTAGAGAAACCTGCCCTCATTGACTTCGATTCCGACGCTTTTATAGGCATCCCTGAACGGCATTCCCGCAAGAGTGCGGCGGTTCACCTCCTCTACGGTGAAAAGGTAGTCGTAGATTGGATTGGATTCGAGTATATTCTCATTCACAATGATATTCTCAAGCATATATCCTGTCATGAAAATGCATTTGTGCATGAGTTCCATCGCAGGGAACAATATGTCCTTCAGCAGTTGGAAATCGCGGTGATAGCCATGGGGCATATTGCTGCAGAGCATGTTTATCTGACCTTCCGTAGACATTATGCGGTTGCAGTTGCCGCGTATGATTTCCCACACGTCCGGATTCTTCTTGTGAGGCATGATGCTGGACCCGGTGGTCAGTGAGTCAGGAAATTTTATGAAACCGTAATTCGGGCACATGTACATGCAGCAGTCCGCTGCCAATTTGTTGAGGGTCAGTGCGATGCCTCCGATTGCGGAAGCTACCGCCCTCTCTGTCCTTCCTCGGCTGAGCTGAGCGGCTACACTGTTCACCTCCATGCCTCCGAATCCGAGAAGCCTTGTGGTCATCTCCCTGTCAAGCGGGAATGAACTGCCGTAGCCTGCAGCAGATCCGAGAGGATTCTGGTCTGCCACATTGTATGCCCCCCTGAGCATGAACATGTCGTCCGCAAGAGCCTCGGCATAAGCTCCGAACCACATTCCGAACGATGACGGCATCGCAATCTGCCCGTGGGTGTACCCCGGGAGCAGCACATCCCTGTATTTCTCGCTCAGTCCCTGCAGAATGTCGAAAAGCCCGAGCACTTCCTCCTTGAATTTCAGGGTCTCGTCCTTGAGGAACAGCTTTATGTCCACCAGCACCTGGTCGTTGCGGGAACGTCCTGAATGGATTTTCTTGCCGATTTCCCCGAGTCTCCTTGTAAGCAGGAGTTCGACCTGTGAATGTATGTCCTCCACATCGTCTTCGAGTACAAAATCCCCGGACTTGATTTCCCCGAGAATGGTGTCAAGCCCTTCTGTGAGCCTCTCAAGTTCGTCGCTGCTGAGCAGCCCGATGGATTCGAGCATCTTTATATGCGCTTTCGAACCGATTACATCATATTCGGCAAGCCTGAGGTCAAGTATCCTGTCATTTCCGACAGTGAAATCCTCTACTATGTCAGTCGCCTGTGTCCCTTTGCTCCAGAGTGTGTTGGATCCCATAATTATAATTTTATGTTTTTTATGTATTCAATATATGTGTCAATTCCGCTGCATATTTCGCGGCAGAGGACATATTCATCTTTTTTATGTGAACGGGCAGAGTCTCCCGGGCCCATTTTCACAGCATCGCAACTGATTCTCATCCAGTCAGATGTGGTAGGCGATGAGAATGTCTCTATTCCGCAATGCCTCGCTGCCTCCATCAGAGGTGAATCTGAGTGGGTCGCACTTGATCTGTTGGCGAGGTTGCGTGCTTTCAATTTGCTTGTGCAGATTGAACTGAGTTCCGCAAAGAGTTCTTCATTGGTGTATTGCTCCGTAGGACGAATGTCCACGACAAATGTACATCTGTCAGGAATCACATTGTGTGCAGTTCCTGCGTTGATCTGTGTCACGTTGAGGTGCACCTTGCCCATAACCGGGGAAACTTTTTCAAAGGTGCGTGACCTGAGCTTCTGTATGTCGTCAAGGGCAATATATAGGGCATTTACTCCTTCATTCCTTGCGGCATGACCGCTTACTCCTTCTGCGACGGCATCCAATACAAGCAACCCTCTTTCCGAGATGGCGGCTTTCATTCCTGTAGGCTCTCCAATAATAGCATACTGGATGTGACTGAGTCGCTTGCTCCATAAACTGTGCATTCCGCTTTCGCCGGAACGCTCCTCCTCGCATGAAAGTACCAAAGTTAGATTTTTTCTTTCAAGTTCATCCGGATGCTTTGAAAAATAGCGGAATACTGCAATAAATGATACAACACTTGCTCCGTCATCGTTGCTTCCGAGCCCGGGGATTATTTCTTCTGCGCTTGTATCCATCCCTGAGTTTCGTCCAATTGCTTCTGCCGCTATGGTGATGTCCGGCTGGAACGGGTCGAACGAATAATCTGTCGCAGGTGAAACCGTGTCGATATGGGCACAAAGCATCAGGGTAGGGGAGGATTCGTCCGTCTTGAGCTCACAGATGATATTGCATCCGATGCGTTCTGCCTGTATTCCTCTGTCTTCCAGCCATTTGTAGATGTGAGTACAAACCTTCTCCTCCTCGAATGAAGGGGAAGGAATGGCTATCATTTCTTTCAGGAGGGCTATGGATTCCTCTGCAAGTGTCTTTCTGTCTGTCATATTTCCAATATGGTTCCCTTGTCGTTCAGGAGATTGAGTGCATGCTTTATCATGACCTTGCTGACTCCCTTTGATATTGCATTGAATGCATTTTCGAGTTTCGGAATCATTCCGTCTGCTATTATCCCCTGCTTCTTCAATGAATCGAACTCACTCGGATTGATGTGAGGAATGATGCTCGAATCGTCTTCCTTGTCACGGAGAACTCCGTCTTTCTCGAAACAATAGATTAAGTCGGTGTCCTCTGCGAGTGCTATTGCAACTGAAGAAGCAATTGTATCTGCATTGGTATTCAGCAGGTTGCCCTGGCCGTCATGGTTAATGGCGCAGAGAACGGGTACGATACCGTTGTCCATGAGTGTGCCGAGCAGAGGCGCATTCACGCTTTCAGGCTTCACGTCGCCGACGTATCCATAATCTATCATCTGGCCGTCTATGTCAACAGGTTTCCTTTTGGAAGCTCTGATGGCATTTGCATCCGCTCCGCTAAGCCCCATTGCATTGCATCCTGCGGCCTGAAGATGTGCAGTGATGTTCTTGTTGCACCAGCCTGCATAGACCATCGTGACTATTCTCAACGTATCCTCGTTCGTCACCCTGCGTCCCTGGATCATCTGAGGGGCCATTCCAAGCGACTTCTGCATGCTGCTTGCCATCACGCCTCCTCCATGGACAAGAACCTTCCTGCCCGGAAGCTGTGCAAAATCATTGGCAAACCTCCTGAGCAGCACCGGATTATCCACGATGTTGCCCCCTATCTTGACCACCGTTGTCATAGACTCAGCAGGATTTCCTTCAGTACGGTCTGAGCTGAAACGACACGGTTCGCAGCTTCGGGAATCACAATGGATTGAGGGCTTTCAATCACATCGTCCGTAACTATCATGTTCCTTCTGACAGGAAGGCAGTGCATGAAATAAGCATTATTGGTAAGGGCCATTTTCTCTGTGTCAACGGTCCAGCTGCGGTCGGTGCTGAGCACCTTTCCGTAATTGTCTCCGCTGTAGGCAGCCCAGTTCTTGGCATAAATGAAATCTGCTCTTTCGAAAGCCTTTTTCTGGTCATATTCTATGACGGCGCCATTGGTGAAAGCCGGGTCGAGCTCGTAGCCGTGAGGATGGGTAATCACGAAATCATAACCGGTCAGATTCATGCCTTCGGCAAATGAGTTCGGAACTGCCTGTGGGAGGGCCTTCGGATGAGGTGCCCATGTCATCACAATCTTCGGCCTTTCGGTTTTCTTGTATTCCTCAATGGTGATCATGTCGGCGAATGTCTGGAGCGGATGCCTTGTGGCTGCTTCCATGCTGAATACCGGGCGTCCGGAATACTTTATGAATTGGTTGAGGATGACTTCATCGTAATCATCTTTCTTGCTCTCGAAACGGGCGAAGGAGCGCACTCCTATGACATCGCAGTAGCAGCCCATTACGGGGATTGCTTCGAGCAGATGCTCAGGTTTGTCCGAGTCCATGATGACTCCTCTTTCGGTCTCCAGTTTCCAAGCTCCCTGATTCACGTCGAGCACGATTACGTTCATTCCGAGGTTCATCGCCGCTTTCTGGGTGCTGAGCCTTGTGCGGAGGCTGGAGTTGAAGAAAATCATCAGCAGGGTCCTGTTCCTGCCGAGGTCCTGGTCGGCGAAGGGGTTGTCCTTCACGTATTTGGCTTTCTTGAAAGCCTCGGAGAGGTCTCCGAGCTGGGTTATTGATGTAAAATTTAACATATATTAATTATTTCTTTTCTGTTTCATACAGATCTCTCCATTCCGGCACTTCGTGCCTCCAGTCGAGATGACAGGGGAGAAATCAAAAAGTTATTACTTTTGCATCTCAAAAATATTAAAATGACAAGTAAAAACCAACAATATATCGGACATTCGGCCCTGATAGCCTGCAATACCATCTGGGGTGCGGCAGTTCCTGTGTCAAAATTCATCCTTACCTCCGGCATAATAACCTCGACGGTACTTGCCGACATCCGCTTGATAGCCGGAACAGTTTTATTCTGGCTTGCCGGATTCTGCATCCCTTCAGAAAGGGCACAGAAAGTAGACCGGAAGGATTATCCTAAACTGATTCTTGCAGCTTTCTTCTCTTCTGCCCTTCTTCAGTTCCTGTATATGAAAGGAGTCAGCCTGACTTCGCCGGTTGATGCAACAATCAGCACTACGACTCTGCCAATCTGGACGATGATCCTGTCAGCAATCTGGCTTCACGAAAAGATTACCACCAGAAAGGCAGGAGGTATCCTGATTGGGCTGTCCGGGGCGCTCCTCCTTATTCTATGGGGAAGCGGCCTTGCCACAGGTTCTTCCCACAACGTCCTGGGAGTTATCTGCTGCCTGCTCTCCCAGGTGTCTTACGGAATCTATCTGGTCTTCTTTCAGGACATCATCAAGAAATATTCATCTATAACCCTGATGAAGTGGAAGCACCTGTTCGGCGCAATGATGCTTCTTCCTTTTTCATTCAAAGAACTTGTGACAATTGATTGGCTGTCAATCGGTCCGTCTCTTTGGGCCGCTCTTGTATTTGTAATGTTGTTCTCGACTTTCCTGAGTTATTTTCTTGTGCCTTTCGGCCAGAAATATCTTCGTCCTACGGTTGTCGCCATGTACAATTATCTCCAGCCGGTAACTGCTGCCATAATTGCAGTAATTATGCATCAGGAAGGTTTCAGCCTTGTAAAGACAGCCGCTGTTCTGCTGGTGTTTATGGGAGTATGGCTTGTCAGCACATCCTCTTCTGACAAAATCAGAAAGCCTGCAAAGTAAGTTCTTTCCAGGCCTTTACGAACGACTGCGCGGTTTCGAGCGAGATTGTCAGTGAAGGCAGAAGCCTGATGACTTTCGCACCGGCTGCTCCTGTAAAGAATTTCTTTTCAAAAAGCAGTCTGTCCCGAAGACCTGCATATTCGTCTTTGATTTCCAGGCCTATCATAAGTCCTTTTCCGCGGTATTCTTTGAGTGCTGAATCACCGGCAAAGGCCTCTTTGAAATATTCTCCCACCTTTGCGGCATTCTCCATAAGGTGCTCATTTTCAATAATATCCAATACTGCAAGTGCAGCGCTGCAGGCCAGGTGATTTCCTCCGAAGGTGGTTCCGAGCATTCCGTATTCTGCTTTTATTGACGGGCTTATCAGTACTCCTCCAATCGGGAAACCGTTGGCCATTCCTTTGGCCGTGGTGATTATGTCAGCGCGTATCCCGCTGTGCTGGTGGGCGAAGAATTTGCCTGTGCGTCCATAACCTGACTGGATTTCGTCAAGAATCAGGATGCAGCCGTATTTGTCACAGAGCGACCGCAGGTCATGAAGAAATGTGTCTGTCGGCTCATATATTCCGGCGACACCCTGGATGCCTTCTATGATTACAGCTGCAAAATCTCCTTTTGACAGTTTTTCCTCCACTGCTTCAATATTGTTCAGCGGGCAGAATTCCACATTGGGCGTTGCATTGAATGGAGACTGGATTTTGGGATTGTCGGTTACGGCAACTGCACCGCTGGTCCTTCCATGGAAGGCTTTGCTGAATGCAAGGACTTTAGGTTTTCCTGTATGAAAAGACGCCACCTTCATTGCATTTTCGTTTGCTTCCGCTCCGCTGTTGCACAGGAAAAGGGAGTAGTCGTCATACCCGCTCACTTTCCCCAGGCGCGTTGCAAGGTCCTTCTGCAATGAGTTCTGGACGGCATTGGAGTAGAATCCGAGCTTGCCGAGCTGTTCGGTAAGCTTGCTGACGTAATGGGGATGGCAGTGGCCTACAGAGATGACTGCGTGGCCGCCGTACAGGTCGGTGTATTCCACACCGTCCTTGTCCCACAATTTGGTATCGAGGCCTTTTATGGGCTCGATGTTCCAGAGTTTGTATACTTCGAATAGGTTCATTTCTTTACAATAATTAGATGTCTCGGCTTCGCTCGACATGACAGTTGGCTGAAGATGTCTCGGCTTCGCTCGAGGGGGTGTCATTTCGACCGACCTAAGGGAGTGGAGAAATCTTAAAAAGCCGAAGGCTTAAGGTGAAGCCCGCAATCCTCCGGCAGACCAAACATCAGGTTCATATTCTGTACAGCCTGTCCGGCGGCTCCCTTCACGAGATTGTCGATTGCCGAAGCAATATGCACATATCCGTCATGAACCTCAAGATGCAGAAGCCCCTTGTTGGTATTCACCACCTCCTTCATCGAAATATCCCTGTCACAATGGAATACGAACGGAGAAGCGCCATAATACTCATCATAGAGCTTCCTGTAATCCTCCACACTCATTCCTTCCGCAGCCCTCGTATATACGCTCGCAAATATTCCCCTTGCGAAATCGCCTCTCAGCGGCACGAAATTCACCACTGGCTCCTTGCCTCCGGATACCTTTCCGAGATTCATCCTGATTTCTCCCAAATGCTGGTGGCTGAACAATTTATATATGGACAGATTGTCATTCCTCCAGCTGAAATGCGTAGTCTCTCCCGGTTTCTTTCCGGCTCCTGTCGAGCCTGTCACGGCTGTCACGTGAATCTCGTCCTCAATCAGTCCGGCACCTGCAAGAGGCAGCAGTGCAAGCTGGATTGCCGTGGCAAAACATCCCGGGTTGGCAATATCGTGAGCCTTGCGAATTTCCTCTCTGGCACTCTCGCAGAGTCCATAGACGAAATGCCTGCCCCCATATTCCCCGTCCAGACGGAAGTCATTGCCGAGGTCGATAATCCTGCATTTGTCATCAATCTTGTGACTGTCAAGGAATTGACGTGAGATACCGTGGCCGAGGCAGAGGAAGAGCACATCCGGGTCGTTCACTTCTGTCCCGAAACGGAGATCCGTCTCGCCGACCAGGTCCCTGTGGATGTCGCACACCGGTGTCCCCGCCTCGGAAGTCGTGGTTGCTGCCACCACCTCTGCATACGGATGGTTCAGCAATATCCTCAGCAGCTCCCCTCCGGTATATCCGGTAGCACCGGCAATCGCGACTCTAAGCTTATTCATAATCCTCTCCGTTGACGCTGTAGTAGATTTTCAAAGGATTGGCAATCACTTTGGTGAAACCGGTCACATCGCGTCC
>JBJEBN010000090.1:0-38166 GCA_051870095.1 Candidatus Cryptobacteroides sp.
CGTTCACGCAAGGGTCTGCCAGCTAAGGGCTACAAGACTCGTAATCCGAAGGCTACTTCAAACAAGTTTATCATTGAAAGAAGGAAAAAATAACGGAATAAATTAAGAGATTATGAGTCGTTCATTAAGAAAAGGTCCTTATATTCAGGAGGCCCTTGAAAAAAGAATTCTTGCTATGAATGAGGGTAGCATGAAGAAAGAGGTTGTCAAGACTTGGTCACGTGCAAGCATGATTTCTCCTGACTTCGTAGGCCATACCATCGCAGTTCATAATGGAAACAAATTTATTCCTGTTTATGTTACTGAGAACATGGTCGGTCACAAGCTCGGGGAGTTTGCTCCTACAAGAACATTCAGAGGCCATTCGGGCAATCGTAAATAATTTTAAAATGAAATTGTAATTATGGGAGCTCGTAAAAGACAAATGGCCGAGAGGCTTAAAGAGATAAAGAAGCAGACAGCTATTGCCAAGCTGAATGATGTACCTACCTCACCTCGCAAGATGCGTCTGGTTGCAGATATCATCAGGGGCGTTGAGGTGAACCGTGCACTTGACATACTCAAGTTTTCAAAGAAACACGCTTCAGTTGACCTGGAGAAGCTTCTCCGCAGCGCAATCGCAAACTGGGAAGCCAAGAATCCGGACAACACTAAAGAGTTGGACAACGGCAATGTCATCGTCAAGACCATCATGGTTGACGAGGGACGTACGCTCAAGAGAATCCGCCCATGCCCTCAGGGTCGTGCCGGAAGGATCCGCAAGCGTTCAAACCATGTTACCGTTATCCTTGATGTGAAACCTGCTAAAGTGGAGGAATAATCATGGGACAGAAAACTAATCCTATAAGCAACAGAATCGGTATCACCCGTGGCTGGGACTCCAACTGGGTAGGTGGTAACTATGCTGAGAAGATTGCCGAGGACTACGAAATCAGGAAATATCTTTCAAGCCGTCTCGCAAAGGCATCTCTCTCAAAGATCGTGATCGAGAGGACTCTCAAGCTCATCACTGTGACAATCCACGCTGCAAGACCGGGTGTCATCATCGGCAAGGGCGGTCAGGCAGTGGACCTTCTCAAAGAGGAGCTTAAGAAAGTCACCAAGAAGGATGTACAGATCAACATCTTCGAGGTCAAGAAACCTGAGGTTGACGCACACATCGTGGCTGATTCCATTGCCCGTCAGATCGAGGGCCGTGTTTCATACCGCCGTGCAATCAAGATGGCCGTTGCAACTACCATGAGGGTAGGTGCCGAGGGTATCAAGGTTCAGATCAGCGGTCGTCTCGGCGGTGCCGAGATGGCAAGGAGCGAGATGTTCAAAGAGGGACGTACTCCTCTCCACACTTTCCGTGCAGACATCGACTATGCACTTGCTGAGGCTCATACCAAGGTAGGTGTGCTCGGTATCAAGGTCTGGATCTGCAACGGTGAGGTTTATGGAAAGAAAGACCTCTCTCCGAATGCCGGTGTAGCCGCTCAGGCTCAGCAGCAGAACAGCGGAAACCGTGGAGGCCGTGGCGGCGAGCGCCGTCGTGGTGGTCGCGGAGGCCGCGAGCGCAGGGACAACAAATAGTTTCTGACTATAAAATAGCATTTGGAACGGCGGGAAGTTTCAGGGTTTTCCGCCGTTTTCTTTGTCATATCCGGCAAAATAATTTTTGCAATTGCTGCAAAATTTATTTACCTTTGGGCCGCTTTGATAGAACAATATGAATATCAATGCTTTACAAATGAAAGCGTTTTAATTGATTTAATAATAGATTCAAGACCATGAGGCTGTTTTCGCGAATTACTTTAGCTTTTTTGTTCGGTTTCCTTTCAATTTCAAGTTTCGCCCAGATGCCATCCGTCAAGGTTGACAATGTCAAAGGCGAGCAGATCAATACCTCCAGCCTCCTTGATGACGGCAAGCCGATGATCATTTCTTTCTGGTCATGCACCTGCAAACCATGCATATTGGAGCTTGACTCTATCAACGAGAATTATCCTGACTGGATAGAAGAAGCTGACTTCAAGGTAGTGGCAGTCTCAACGGATGATGCGCGCTTCACCGCCAAGGCCAGGTCTTTCGCTGCAGGTCGCGGATGGGGAGATTTCGTACAGCTCTACGACAAGAATCAGGAACTGATGAGGGCGATGAATGTCACGGTTACGCCTCAGGTGTTCGTGCTTGACGGCAAAGGCAAAATCGTTTATTCCCACACAGGCTATGTGCCCGGTTCCGAGGAGGAACTCATCAAGGCAATCAAGAAAATAAACAAATAGTCAGATGAATCATTCAGGACTCAGATATATTCTTGCGGCTACCCTCTTCATGTTCGGTGGCCAGTTCATGTGGTCGGAAGAAATAAAGGATGAAAGCGGGCAGGAGGAATCCGCAACGCAGCAGAAGACAGAGAAATCCAGAGGCTACCTTACTGGCAGTTTCGAGACCAACACCACTCTGTATCACAACGATGCGAAGACTTCCGCAACCGTGCCGGACAGCAAGTTCGGAACGAACAACTATCTCAAGCTTGACTATTACAACAATCGTTTCTCTGCGGGCGTCCAGCTGGAGGCTTATGCTCCTGTGCTTGTAGGATATCCTACTGAGCTCACCAAGGCCGCCCTCACCAACTATTATGTGTCATGGACGGACAAGTCATTCTCCGTCACTGCGGGAACTTTCTATGAGCAGTTCGGAAGCGGACTTCTCTTCCGCAGCTGGGAGGACCGTGCCCTCGGACTCAACAACTCCGTGATGGGAGCCCGTGTGACATACAACTACAAGGATATATTTGCCGTAAAGGCCCTCTGGGGACTCCCTCGCTTCGGAATGTCATTTTCAGACACCCAGGTAAGGGGAGCGGATGCCAATGTGGCTATTTCCAATGCTGCCGGATGGACCAACGTCTATCTCGATGTCCAGGGATCTGTCCTCAGCCGCTACGAGAAGCTTGCAGCAGACCCGGAAATCGACGGGTGCAAGCCCAACACCACCGGCTGGTCGGCAAGGGTGAACCTCGAGACATCTGGATTCTATTTCAAGGGTGAATACGTCGATGCCGGAATGAAATACTATTACAATTCGTCCTATGCCGGAGATGGAGAGATGTATTACAAGAAAAGAGGCAACGCCCAGCTCATAGAGACAGGATACAACAATGGCGGACTCGGTGTCGGCCTGACCCTTCGCCGAATGGAATGGATGGGATCGAAGATAATCAACGACAACAATTCGACCTCCAACATGCTCAACTACATCCCTGCAATCTGCACTCAATACACATATATGCTGACAACCCTCCATCCGTATTCCGCACGCACCGGAGACCTTACCGAGAGCTTCAAGAACAGCGGCGAACTCGGCGGACAGATAGACGTGTATTACAATTTCCGCAGAGGCACGGCCCTCGGAGGCAAGAGGGGAATGAAGCTGCACGCCAACTTCTCGACATATTACAGTATTGCCAGGGAAGGCACTTTCGCTGCCGGAAATGTCCTTTTCCGTGATTTCAGCATAGATTGGGAAAAGCAGTGGACAAAGCAGTTCAAGTCCATACTTCTGTATTCGCTCCAGCAGTACAATCCGTCTTACGGGGCAGACAACAACCTCTGGACATCGCACATCGTGGTAGCCGACCTGCTCTACAAATACTCCAAGTCTTTCTCAACCCGTCTGGAACTCCAATATCTGCATACAAAATCAGACAGGAAAGACTGGATCGCCGCGATGCTTGAAGTCAACTTCGCCCCGTCATGGAGCATCTATTTCAGCGACATGTTCAATTACGGTTCCACAAAACTCAATTATTACAATGGAGGTGTGGCCTATACGAAATCAAGGACAAGGGTTGCACTCAACTATGGCCGTTACAAAGCCGGATATATATGTTCCGGCGGTGTCTGCAGGCAGATACCGGCCTATACGGGACTTAACCTGACTGTGACGACTTCTTTCTAAACTCTTGAATATTTGATATATAAGCTTATTATGAGAAATAGACTTTTACTTATTCTTTTCGGAACAACACTTGCTTTTTCTGCTTGTGACAATGGCTTGGGGGGGGCAGATCCGGTAGGACCATATACCCTTTCAGTTGACAAAGCCACAATCGAAGCTGACGGCTTCGATACGGCAACACTTACAATCAAAGATGCCAACGGTCTGGTCCTCACCGATGAGCAGCACATAAAGGATTGCAGTTTCCATATCCTGGAATCCGACACCTACATCACAAGGAAGACCAACACATTCACAGCCATTGACAACGGGACATATACCATCGAAGGCATGTACCTCGGAAAGCCTTGCGAGTCCACCGTGGCAGTTACGGCTGCAAACCGCTCGAAATACGAGGTGTTCTCCAAGAAAGTCGCAATCTACCGGCTTACAAGTGTGGAATGTCCCAACTGTCCTTCAATGACGGCGTCTCTCGCCAGCGTGGACGATTTCACCAAGAATCATTCAGTCATCATGGCTTTTCACGGAATCGTAGGCAGCTACGACCCGTTCTGCCTCTATGACGGGAACTATATAATAGCCTCTCTTCTTTGCAATGAGTACGGCCTTCCTGGTTATCCGTCAGCAATCTATTCTCTTTCAACAGGTTCGGAAAAGCGTACCCGTACGGACATCATGGGATTCGTGATGTCAGAGCTCATCAATTTCCCTGCGACGAGCGGTATAAAGGCAACTTCCACCGTAAAGGATGGGAAGGTTACGATCAATGCTTCCGTGAAAGTTTCAAAAGACGGCAAGTATGACATCGGCTGTGCCATTCTCCAGAACGGAATGGATGGCGGCTCCGGAGCTTACGAGGATGTGTACAACAATGTGGTCCGGAATATCTCTACCAACTACCGCTACATATCAAAGAACGCATTCACCCTCGCTTCTGGTGAGGAGAAGACCGGTCTTGTATATGAGGACCTCGCTTTCGACTCGGATCATCAGGCCGACTGTAACATCGTGCTCTTCACTCTCGTACCTCAAGGCAATGCAGCGAGGATTGACAATGTGGTATCCTTCCCTGTAGGAAGTTCTGTGGATTATATTTACAACAAATAGATATGCAGGTTGTTTATCGTTTGCTTGCGACGGTGGTTTCCATCGCGGCAATTCTTACCTCGTGCGGGGTTGACAACCCGGAAATCGTTCCGGATGGAGTAGTGCGCATATTCGCTGACAAGACACAGATATCTGCTGACGGAGTCGATGCCGTCAATTTCAGGGTCATGTACGGCTCGGAAGATATCACTTCGAAGAAAACCTGTACAATCAATGTCAAGGGGAAGGACTCAAGCTATAACCTTCCTGCAGGCGCTGGCAGTTTCTCCACTGCTGTTGCCGGGACATATACAATCTCCGCTACCTATTATTATGGAGGGGACATAGTCAGCGACAATACTGTGACTGTCGAGGCTACGGCTTCTGCCGTCCAGACCGGCAGATACTACCAGAAACTTCTCGGCATGCAGTTCACTTCTGTCCTGTGTCCGTCATGCCCTGCCCTGTCCTCTACGTTGAAGTCTGTCCAGAACGAATATCCGGGCAGGATATCCGTGGTGTCATTTCATGTAAGTGCGATGGGAACGGATCCGATGTGGCTGAAAATGTCCGACACGTTCTTCAAGAGCGTGGCGGATTCCGACGGACTTCCTGCTTTCGCCTTCAATGTCCGCATGAATACGGAGCACATCATATCGGAATACTCCAAGATCGTGAATGAAATGAACCGCCAGCTGAGGGATTTTCCGTCAACTTGCGGTGTGGCACTGGAGACGGCTGTTGCCGATGGAAAGGCGGACATAACCGTCAAGATAACATCAGAGGTGGCTTCAATCATGAAATACCATGTCTTTCTTGTCGAAGACGGGCTTGATTATGACCAGTTGGGATCACAAGGGGAGTACCTGCACAACAATGTGCTCCGCTACTGCAAGAGCGACAGTGTCTGGGGTACGACTTTCAACTCCGGAAAAGCTCTTGAACCTGGCGTGGAATACACAGCCCGGACGACCGTCACTCTCGATGAGAGCTGGGTAACCGGAAACCTCAGGGTGGTTGCCGTTGCCATGACTACTTCCGACGGAGGAATGTCTTATGCATGCAATAATCTGAATGATTGTGTTCTGGGTTCTTCGGCAGATTATGTTCTTTCAAATGGTATATAATTGATGATGAGAATGGAAAGGAAAATATTGGTTTCTGCGTTCTGCGCCTGTGTGATATCTTTATTATGCTCATGCGGGGGTCCTGAAGGCTTGGAGTCCACATTGGAAATGTCGGCAGACAAGACCTCGGTCATGGTCGGTGACAAAGTCACATTCACCGTGAAGAATGCCGGAGTCCAGGATGTGTCGGGGTCGTCCGCCATCAAATGCCAGCAGACAGGGAAATATCTCTCCGGATATCAATATGAGGCAGTGGAGGCCGGTGAGTGGACCTTCGTGGCCGAATATGACGGTATGAGATCCAATGAAGTGACTGTAACTGTCCAGAATCCTGTCGTCTCAAGATTCGTCAAGCATATCTGTCTTATGGAGTTTACCGGGCAGTGGTGCGCCATGTGTCCGGAGGGAGCTACGATTATCAATTATTATGCGAACAAGGTATATCCCGACAGGCTTCATGTCCTTGCCTTCCACAATCAGGATGACTTCGAGATTCCTCAGGAATCAATTCTGTTCAATAAGTTCAATCCGGGGGCATATCCGGGATATGTCGTTGACATGAGTTATGCAGGAATCGTTTCCAACAGCCAATTCTCCGAGCATCTCAATTCTGCTGACAAGACGTTGAACCTGCATTGCGGAGTGGCGGTGTCTTCTTCTGTTTCTGACGGGAAAGCGACTGTCACGGCAAAGGTCTATTCCGAACTTGGTTCAAAATACAGGCTGGCAGTATATGTGCTTGAAGACAAGATCGTGGCAAAACAAAATGTAAGCGGCACGTACAATGACAATTACACTCATCGTCATGTCGTCAGGCAGATGATTTCGGCTTCTGTGGACGGAGATGACATGGGGTGGATAGATGCTGACGCCGAGAAATCGAAGGAATATTCCATCGCTTTGGATTCTTCGTGGAATCAGGAAAATCTTGAGGTCTGTGTCCTTGTCATCGGTGAGGACGGAACCGTGAACAATACTGCCTCCTGCCTGCTTGCCGGCGGAATGGCTGATTATGATAGGAAATAACAAATTATTTATGAATATGAAAAAGTTTTACAGATTCACCATCCTGATGTCTGCCCTTGTCATGGCAGCCGCCTGTGATATCTCAAAGGTACCAGGCACAAAGGATAAAAACGGCAATGTCGCATATGTCGGTACTGACCCGGACTGCTATGAGTTTGCGATGAATGCTGCAGAAGGTGATTTCAATGCCGAGGAGAACGGTGTTTCCATCAAGCTGGAAAGCGTAGACATGAAGAATGTCGTCTTCACGCTGATTCCTGGCGAGTCAATCAAGTCTTACAGGGTGGATGTCTATCCTAAGGCTATCCTTTACAATGCTTTTCTTGAAGCCGACCTGATTGATGCAGATGCGGATGCCATAGAGGAGTATATCGTCGGCCTGCTGACTTCTGCACAGGGAGCCGGAGGGTATATCTTCGATTATGTAAGCAATGCCGAGGAGTTTCCTATGAAGCAGTTCGACTGGATGAACAGCAGTTATGCACAGTACAAGCTCGTTCCTGACTGCGAGTATTTCATAACCGTAGCCGGTTGCTACGATGAGGGAGCGCAGCAGGTTGCATCTCTCAGTGTCAGCCACTTCAAGACCACTACCCAGCCGCTTGTCGGCAATCCTCAGATTGGTCTTGAGCCTCAGACAAGCTACAAGGCATTCCTCGTGAAGTATGTCCCGAACGCAGACTGCAAGTATTTCTACAACTGGAGCTATCTTGCCGAGGAAATCGACGAGTATATCGACACTTTCGGAGAGACGATGATGAGAGACTTCATGCGTTGTGCCGTTTCTGCGGCCCTCGACGTGAAGGTGGAGGAGAATCTCTCGACGCTGGTAAGCTTCAGTGAGGTTACGGCGAATGCTGTATTCGCGACTGTTGCAATCGCCCTTGATGCGAACCAAATCCCTGCAGAGCACATTTCGAGGGTTGATGTTTCACTGAAGGAAATCCCTCAGGATGCCGAGAAAGCAGATGCTTCCGTCCAGATCAACAATGCAAGGATCGGAGCTACGGCTGCCTGGTTTGACGTAACCATCGAGGCTACTGCCACAGCTGCATTCTACAATGTGGTTCCGGCTTCGGAGGCAGATGAGGTCGCTGCGGCTGATTCTGATACCAGGGCAGCATACGCCGCAGAGCTTGCCTACAGCGGATATGGAATCAAGAATGAGAACTATCTCTTTGATGCGGAGAATGAAAAGCCTGTCGGATCAAGTTTCTTCGCAAAGAACGAGTTCATGATAGACCTTCAGCCAGAACATGAATACAAGGTCGTCTATTGTGCAAAGAATGCATTCGGACAGATTTCCGATGTGATGTTCTCCGAGGCATTCACGACCAAGAAACTTGTTCTTGACACTCCTGATGCCTGTCTGTGCAACGATGATTTCCTGTTCGAGCTCAGGGATGCCACACGTGACGGATGGAAATATTATGCAGAATATGATTGGAATGACATGTCTATGATCCGTTTCCAGATAGTCTATCCTGATGTAATGGATTCTCCATATCAGAGCCACGAGAATCCGGGTACCCGTGAGGAGCTCCTGAGTTATCTCTTCGGTTCGAACGGTGCTTATGAGAATCCTAACGCCAATGCCTGGTGGGCCCTGCCTTCAGGGGTTGACTATCTCGGCTATTATGGATATCCTTCAGGTGTCGAGTTTGTCGTAGCATGCTGCGCAGAAGATATCAATGGCGTTGTAGGACCTGTGTCATTCCATAAGGTTACTACCCGCACAGTTGTGCCTGGTCCTAATCCGACAATGCAGATAGATGCAAGTATCAGTACAGACGGAACAACCCTCACTTGCAAGATCATTTCCAACGAGGACAGCAAGCAGATTAAGTACTATGCTTCATCTGATGGCTCTTATTCAGACTTGCTCCTTCACAAGCTCCTTCCTGAAAATGATAAGAGGGGAGAATATGAATATGAGGATTATATGAGGATTTGGGAAAAATATGCCATTTCTCTTGGTCTGCAGAGCGGTAATACATCAGTTATCGCAACTTACGACGTGGATCCGGAATCAGACAAATTCCTGCTTGTCGGAGCCATCGCCATTGGTGAGGACAATGGTATTGACTGCTATAGCAACTTCGATTATGTCCTCTATTACAAAGGAGAACTGCACGATCTCTCAGAATACAGAACTCTGCCAGCTAACAACAACTAATCAATATAAGATTATGAAAAAACAAATTATCCCCAATCTGGGCCGTATCATCGGCAAGGCCGTGATCGTCGCCGCTATGGCATGCCCAATCTTGTTCAGCTCCTGCGCAAAGTTCATCTTTGACGACAGCGAGCTGAAGGAATCCATTGCTGACCTTGACAAAAGGCTTACTGAACTTGAGCAGAAGATGCAGGGCCAGATAAACACTCTTACAACTCTCATAAACGGTATGACCACTGTTTCAAAAATTGAAACCAACGGGGGAAAGACCATCATTACCCTTTCTGACGGTCAGACTGTCACAGTTTATCCTGAATCTGACCTTTCAGGTCTTTCATTCCTTACTGTAAAAGAGGAGAATGGCGTATACTATTGGGCTGTCGGCGTTTATGGTAAAGAGCCTGAGTTCCTTCTGATTGATGGTAACAATGTTCCTGTAATCCCGGAGGAAACGAAGTTTGAGATTACATCAAAGACTGAAGACGGCAAATATTATATTTCCATCGACGGAGGCAAGACATGGATTGAAACCGGAGCTAAACCTCAGGATGTCAAACTTACTCAGAAGATTGAAGACGGCAAATATTATATCTCAATAGACGGAGGCCAGTCTTGGATTGCAACCGGAGTCGAGGCTAAAGATATCACTCTCAAGAGCAAGCTTGAAGATGGAGTATTCTATGTATCCATTGACGGCGGTGTTACTTGGGAAAAGACTGGTATTGAGCCTGAGGAGGATGTCATAGTTTTCACTTCTTATGATCAGGATGAGGACTATGTTTATCTTACACTTGCAGACGGTACTGTCATTAAGGTAGCAAAAGAAAAAGAGGTTGCATTTGCAATTCTTTCCGGAAAACAATATTTTACCTATGGACAGACCAAGTCCCTCAAGCTTGAGATGAATGGGGTGAAAGATTATACCATCACAGAAAAACCTGATGGATGGAAGGCCTCTATAAGTGGCAGCAATCTTAGCATCACTGCTCCAAAAGAGGAGGCTGATGCCGATAGTGAAGGAACCATCAAAATACTTGCAACATTCGAGGATGCTAATCCTGTTATCGCTAAGGTTGATGTTTCTGTTGCAGAGCCTGATTTTACACTTATCTTGGATGGTACAGATGTCAAGTTCATTCTTGCTGCAAAGAATGTAGGAAGTTATGAATATGGTGGATATGTATATGGTATTCTGCCACAGTCTCAGTATTCAGCAGAGGCCGCCATCGAATATTTCAATATGGAATACAGATATGGTGGACAGATGACAGAAGACTATTCTACCACTATTGAGGCGCTTGCTGGTGAGACATATGATGCAACTGAGTCTTATGTCATATTTGCAAGCAATTGGTATTCTCCTTATGGGGAAGAGACGTACTCTTCAGCTGAAATTCAATATGCAGTATATATCCCTGTGGTTATTGATGTTGAAATCACTCCAGCTTTTGATAATGCCAATGTAAGGATGACATTCTCTGGATGTGACGGTTATTATGCCGGTTGCACCCTTAAAAAATATTGGGATCCAGAAGATGAATTATATGGTTTGGGAGAATCTTATGGGGCACCTTTATGTACTGACAACTATGATGGGCCTGCTGGTCTTTTCGGTGGAGGGTGGAATAATTCACTCAATATTGGTGCAGAATATGTCGTTTGGGTTGTTCCATTCGACGAAAGTGGTGTATACACAGTTGATTCATTCAAAACATGGGAATTTTCGACTTATGCACTTGCAGAGGGAGCCTCGTTGCCAGCACCGGTAGTAGCCATCAAAGAAGTTGCTTTGGATAAGGTAATAGCAAATGTTTCCGCAGTTGATGGCGCATACAAAACTTATGCATCAATTTTTGAGAAATCTTCTCTTCCAGAAACAGATCTGGATATAGTTAAAAAAGTGATTTATGGAAACTCATCAGTAACGGGTGATTTTGAGGTAAAAAAAACTTATCTTAACCCAGGTACAGAAGTCATAGTTGTTGCCGTTGCTATTGCCAATGATGGTAAATTCGGCGCTATAACTAAGATTGAGGAAAAAACGAAATCACTTGAATTCAGTGAAACCTTCAAAGTCTCAATTGAAAGTGTAAAAGTTGGTATGACAAACGCATCCATAAAGCTTGCATTTGAGGGAGGTACACCAGCAACTTTGAGATATGTCAATACCAATAGTATTTATGGCCTTGACAATATTGAGAGCCAGCTTGCAATGAATAGCAGATATGATATTATATCTGTAGACTATTCGACTTTGACAGACAACACGGTTGAACTTGATGATCTTAACATATCGGAGGAGTATTCTTTCTTTATCCTTGCTCTTGATGCAGACGGCAATTTGACACATATGGCAAAGACTACATACACTCCTACAAGTGATATTGTGTATGTAAAAAAGAGCGATGATAATTGGGCATTTGGTAAACCTTCATTTAGCAATGAGGTTTGGACCGGAGGTTGGACGAAATTTGGAGATACTTGGTATCCGACATTTGCAGAGCTTACTATAGATCTGTCAATGCCAGAAGATTGCAAACAAGTATATATATTGGCTGATGATCCAGATTATTACACTTCAACCTCAGCTATGTCAATGTCAGATATTGTCGTAGCAAAAGGTACCGTTTATGAAACTTCTCAGTCAATCTATTTCGATACTATATTCTCAGCAACTCATTTGTATATGGTTTGGATAGATTCCAATGATAAGTACCATATCTACGATGAATATACTCCGAAATTCCCTGCAAAACCAGCAGAGTAGATTTCAATTAAAATAACTAACCATGGGAGGGGTCGTCCCGGCCCCTCCTTTTAAATTTTTGCAATGAGCAAGCTTAGACTATTAACTTTTCTTATCGCAGCCGCAGCCCTCTTTTCATGCACGAAGCCTGAAAATGAGCAGACCGGATTTTCAAATGTCAAGAACCCGAGAGAGGAACAATTGGTTTCCGTATATGGCGAGACTGTCACGGTGACATTCGATGCTCAGGCAGCATGGACCGCAGAAATCGTCTGTGAAGGCGACTGGGCACAGATCAAGGCCACTACCGGCAACGCACAGGCCGGCAGGGGTGGTGTGAAAATCCAATTCGAGAAAAACTCCTCCATGGAGACCCGCAAGGCAACCTTGTATGTCAAGGTTGATGGCTTTGCACGAGGCGAGATGGCTGTTTTCGAGCAGTCTTCCGGAATGGAGGACAATGCAATGAATGACTACCTCATATCAGAGATGGAGAAAAGGCTTTCGACCGAATATCTTTGGGCAAAGGAGTACAATGCGATAGATAAGACGGTAGTCCCGTACGATGAGTATCTTTTCACCAATCTGACCAAACTCGGCGACGTAAATATCGAGGATGGAGGAAAATACAGAGCCTATTCATCTTATGCCGGTGAAAGATACATCTATTCGTACATCCAGGAAATTGAGGCCACCAAGGCTCCGGAGCTTACCTCAACCTACGGACTTGGACTGGGCCCGATTTTCGCCTCAAAATTCGACGATGATCCCAATTCCCAGATTGTCGGCCTGACCATCGGCTATGTATATCGTGATTCTCCGGTAGACAAGGCCGGAATGCGCAGGGGAGACATCATCTGGGCCATAAACGGGAACCTTGTCACATACAACAATTATCAGGCTTACATGTCCGAGCTGTTCTACAATCCGAGCGGAGAGTACGAACTTGTCTTTGCAAGATATGTCCTTGCAGAGAGCGGAGACCGTTATGACCTTGTACAGGACAATGAAATCAAGGTCACTGCAGCGTCTTTCGGATATGACCCTATTCTTTTCGCTGCAATAATGAAAAATAATGACGAGGCCACAGAAGATGGCTCATCGGAGGATGAGGGAGAGAAGTATCCGGACTTCTGCATCGGTTATCTTGCAACGGAGAGCTTTGACATGAGCGCTCAGTTCGTAATCGAGGACCAGATCAAGCAGTTTGTAGATGCCGGCATAACCGACCTTATCCTTGACCTGAGGTTCAATGTCGGAGGTGCAGTGCCTCAGAGCCGCTATATCTCAAGTGCAATCGCAGGCCAGTCACATAACAACGATATCTTCTTCAAAGCGGAATATGTCGACGGACGCAAGGAAGACTGGACATTCGGATACGGATATATCAACAATCCGGACGGCCTTACGGCGGCTCCCGATCTTGGACTTTCCCGTCTTTTCGTGATAGTTTCCGAGAATACAGCTTCGGCATCGGAGCTTCTCATCAACGGCCTTCGAGGCATAGACTTCCCTGTCACCATGATTGGAAGCCGTACTGAAGGCAAAAATGTCGGCATGGTCGTTTCAACCATATCATACAACGGACGCAAGTTCGAGTTCGCTCCTATTACATTCCGTTGCTCGAATGCAAAGGATGAAGGAGACTACAAGGACGGTTTCATACCTGAGGGAGGAAACCTCCTGAACAACCAGAACAAGAGCTACGACGATGATATTGACAATGTCTTCCCTTACGCATTCGGAGACTGGGGAGACTTCAATTTCAACTACGCACTCTATTTCTGTTTCTGCGACATTCTCGGAATCGAACGTCCGAACTTTGCTGCGACGAAGTCCATGGACACACCGATGATGCAGGCCTATGGAATATCACATTCCGCAAGGGAACTTCAGCATACTGCCGTTACTCCGCAGATCGGCCGATTCGGCAATGTAATATATAAATAGAACACCATGAGAAACATAAAGTTCTTGCTTCTGACAATCTTTTCAGCATTGTCATTGAGCCTCGGCGCTCAGGAAAGGACGGTTTCAGGAAAAGTCACAGACTCGTCTAACGGCGAGCCTGTGTCGTTTGCTGCCATTCGTGTCAAAGGCACCATGACAGGAACCAGTTCCGACATTGACGGAAACTATACGGTTTCAGTCCCGTCCGACGGCGTTCTCGAATTCACTTCCATAGGATACAAGGCTGTGGATGTGCCTGTGGACGGCCGCATGAAAATTGACGTCGTGATGGCTCCGGATACAGAGACACTCGAAGAAACCATCGTGGTGGCTTTCGGTACATCCACCAAGGAGGCCTTCACCGGTTCAGCAGCTGTGGTCAAGTCCTCAGACATCGCAAAGGTGCAGAGCTCCGATGCTACTCGTGCTCTTGAAGGAATGGTGGCCGGCGTCCAGATGACGACTTCCACCGGTTCTCTCGGATCGTCCCCGTCGATTGTCATCAGAGGTATCGGTACGATGAATGCGTCGTCTTCTCCTTTGTATGTGGTTGACGGAGTGCCTTATACGGGAGATATGAACAACCTGAACTCCGCTGACATAGAATCAATTACAGTCCAGAAGGATGCAGCCTCCAACTCCCTGTACGGATCCCGTGGCGCTAACGGTGTCATAATGATCACCACCAAGAAGGCCAAATGGGGTGATGCTGTCGTGAATGTGGATGCCAAGTGGGGAATGAACTCCAGGGCCTTGCGCACATACGATGTCATTACTGATCCTGGAGAGTACTATGAGGCTTTCTATGCCTCTCTTTATGGTTATTATTCCGGACTAGGCAAAAGTGAGACTTTGTGTTCCGTGTATGCGAATCAGGATCTGGCCAAGCAGCTCGGCTATATTTCCTATACCACTGCTGACGGAGGTTCCCTCATAGGGGCCGACGGCAAGCTAAACCCGACCGCAACATTGGGTGCAACGGTAGTGAGCCCGTACGACGGCAAGACATACACCATCATGCCGGACAACTGGCTCGACAATGCCTACCGCCAGTCACTGCGTCAGGAGTACAACATCAGTGTAAGCGGTTCCGTGGGCAAGATGTCAATGTACGCATCTTTCGGTTACCTCAACAACAAAGGTATCATTGCCGGGTCCGATATGCAACGCTATACTGCCCGCATGCGTGCCGACTATCAGGCCAAGAGCTGGCTCAAGATGGGGGCAACGTTCTCATACACCAATTTCAACTGGAACAACGGAAATTCCGATGAAGGCTCATCCAGCAGCTCGTCGAACGTCTTTGCAATCGCAACGTCTATTGCCCCTATATATCCTCTGTATGTTCGTGATGCCGAAGGCAATATAATGTATGACGATGCAGGCAGAAAACGCTATGACTACGGTTATTATGAAAACGGCTGCTATCGCCCGTTCTTCACCAAGGCAAATCCTGTTTCCGATATGCAGCTCAACAGGAACAACTATCAAGGCAATGCCTTCAATGTCATAGGATATGCCGAGGTAACTTTCCTGAAGGATTTTAAGTTCACGTTCAATGTGGGCGCCAATGTGGACGAGACCCGTACCACCAATGTGTACAACAAGCTTTATGGCCAATTCGCGTCATCCGGCGGAGTGGTCAGCAAGGGACATGGCAGGGAGTTCGACCTGAACATGCAGCAGATTCTGTCCTGGAACAGACGCATCGCGGGCCTGCACGATTTGAGCGTGATGGTCGGCCACGAATGGCAGAAACAGACCAACTACAGCCTCAGTGCAGCCAAGTCACAGCTTTTCAGCAATGATACTGACGAACTTGACGGTGCAATCATCGACAACAATACTGCTTCTTCATCCCGCAGCATGTACAATGTCGAGGGATATTTTGCCCGTGTCCAGTATGATTACAATCAGAAATATTTCGCCAATCTCTCATATCGTCTCGATGCTTCTTCCAACTTCAATCCCAAGCATCGTTGGGGCAGTTTCTGGGCAGTAGGCGCGGGATGGCTCATAAGCAAGGAAGACTGGTTCAATGCTCCGTGGGCGGATATGCTCAAGATCAAGGCTTCTGCGGGATCTCAGGGTAATGACGGTATTGGTTCATTCAGGTATACAGACACTTACATGCTTCTTAACAATGAAGGAACAGCTGGTCTTGGCTTCAATGACAAAGGAAACGAGAACATTACCTGGGAGACCAACATGACTGTCAATGTCGGTGCCGATTTCGACTTTTTCAGAGGCCGGTTCGGAGGAAGCATAGAGTATTTCTACAAGAAGACCTCAGACATGCTTTACTTCTTCAGTCTGCCGTCCTCAATCGGCTACAGCGGCTATTACGACAATATCGGCGACATGCGCAACACCGGTATCGAGGTGGATCTTCACGGCGTGCTGATGAGAAGGCAGAATTTCAACTGGGATGCTTATCTCAATTTCACCCATTATACGAACAAGGTTCTTCTCATACCTGACAAGAACAAGATTGCATCGGTAGAGGGCTATCCTGGATTTGCCAACGGAAGCAAGTTCGTCGGCGAGGGTCTCCCGTTCAATACTTTCTATCTGAAGAAGTTTGCAGGAGTAGATCATGAGACCGGACTTTCCCTCTGGTATCAGGATGAGTATGATGATCAGGGAAATGTCATCGGACAGACAACGACCAAGACCTACGAGAATGCGACATATTACCTTTGTGGCAACCCTATTCCTGCCCTGTATGGAGGATTCGGCACCAGCCTCTCTTTCTTCGGAGTAGATGTCGCTCTTGCATTCACATATTCCATCGGTGGCAAGGCATATGACAGCGGATACGCTTCTTTCATGTCTTCACCTACGGCAACTTCCAAGGGATTCAACTTCCACAAGGATGTGTTCAAAGCCTGGACTCCGGACAATCCTGACAGCAACATCCCTCGCCATTATTTCGGTGACCAGTACACCACTGCGGGTTCGGACAGGTTCCTGACCGATGCAAGCTGGCTCAATCTCCAGAATGCGCAGATAGGTTACACTCTTCCGGAGAAAGTGACTTCAAGATTCAAGGTCAGCAGGTTGAGGATATATGTGGCATGTGACAACATTTTCTATGTATCGCGCAGGAGAGGATTCGACCCTCGTTTCAGCTTCAGCGGCAACACCAACAGTTCTGTCAATTCACCTGTCAGGACATTGTCTGGCGGCATCAATATAACATTCTGACGGATATGAGAAATATTATATACAAGTTGATTATTGCCGGTGCTGCGGTTTCCGTTGCGACCGGATGCATTGAGGAAGCCTTCATGTCAGGTAACGTGCTTACTGCTTCTGATGTCAGTGAAATCGGTATAGACCAGAATGTCAACGGCTTGCCTGTGGAGATGATGGGAGCGGGTCTTTCCGGATTCTATGGGACATATGGCTTTCATATAGATTTTGGAATACCTTCCATTCATATAATGACGGACTCGATGCTTGAAGACCTGGTGATGTGCGGGGATTATGACTATAACCAGTACAACAACTACGCTATGAATCTCGGCCAGGGTTCGACCGGAGCATATCCTTCTTATTTCTGGGTATGCTATTACAAATGGATTCATTCTGCAAATGTGATCCTGACAGCCGTCCCTCAGTCGAGTGAAAATGCGACGGACCTGACAAATAGGGCCAAAGCCCTTACCTACAGGGCGATGTGCTATCTTGATCTTGCAAGGCTCTATGAGCCGAAGGAGAATCTCTATATTGAAATTTCCCCGGCCATCAAGAAACTGACCGTACCTATTGTGACGGAGAAGACAACAGAAGAAGAGGCTGTGGACAATCCTCGTGTCCAGAGAGACAAGATGTATGACTTCATCCTGTCCGACCTCGAAGAAGCTTTGGAATGCTTTGGTGCGGCAGGCAATCCGGTATCTTCCACATCTCCTTGTTCCACTATAGTTTATGGCCTGCTTGCAAGGACATACATCGAGATGGGATATTGGGATGACCTTGATGATGCTTCACGCACTGATGCTTTCCGGAAAGCTTCGGAATATGCTTCGAAAGTGATTTCTGCCGGCTATACTCCTTTGACGGAGCAGGAGTGGCATGATACCAACAACGGCTTCAACAACATATCGTCCAACAATTCGTGGGTATGGGGTCTTACACTGGCCAATACGATGACCAATAACCTGTTCAACTTCACATCGATGATGGCTAACGAGGCGTTCTGGGGATATGCATTTGTCACGAAACCGGGAATCAGCACGGCTCTGTATTCTTCGATGCCGTCCACGGATTTCAGGAAGCGTTCGTTCTATGTGCCCGGCAGCGGCCTCGAATATGAGTTGGCAGGCAATGAGGCTGCGCAGGCCTACACTATGAAGTATGCGGCTCCTTATCAGTCGTTCAAGTTCCGTCCTGCCAGAGGCGAGTGCTATGACTATTCAGTAGGCGTTGCGGCTGACCATCCGCTCATGCGTGTGGAGGAGATGTGTTTCCTCAGGATGGAGGCGGCTCTCCGTACTCAGGGGCTGGGCGCTGCCAAGGCTATGCTTGAGGAGTTCATGAATACATGGCGCATCACTGACGGCTCGTATGTGTGCCAGGCCGGGGACGAAGATTCGTTCATCAGGGAGATGATGGTGCAGAAGAGGGCTGAGTTCTGGGGAGAGGGAGTGCTCATCTATGATTACAAGAGGCTCAATCTCGGTATAACGAGGATTTATGAAGGGTCCAATTTCGGGGCGGATTTCCAGTTCAACAGCCAGGGGCGTTCTCCTCAGTGGAACATCTGCATCCCGAGGACGGAGATTCAGAACAACACAGGGATTCCGGACGAACTCAACAACCCTGACCCGACCCAGTTCGCCTCATAACCCGACCTCCTCGTCGCACCCGACCACCTTGTCACACCCGACCCTCGTCGTCATGCCCGACTCTCCCTCGTCGTCAGTCATGTGCGAGCGTCCCACTCCTGTCATGCCCAAGTGTCCCACTCCTGTCATGTCGAGCGTAGCCGAGACATCTATTTTAGAAAAAATGTATAAATTTGCATAAAAATAAAACAGACATGAAAATAAGCAAACTTATCATTGCAGCAACTGCTGCCCTCACCATTGCCGGCTGTGCAAAGGTGTCCGACACCACCACCATCACCGGAACGGTAGTCCCTGAAGGACTCGACGGCGTCAACGTGGTAATAAGGGGCCAGCTCGATACAATAGTCCCTGTCACGGACGGCAAATTCACCCTCACCCTCCCTACAGACCTCTGCGTATTTGCAAAGGCGGAGGCCGGATCATGCTCAGCATCATTCATCCCTGACGGTACAACCCTCAAGATCGTCCTCGACGAAGAATCCACTGTGACATCAGCTTCACCGAAAATTTCAGTCCAGGAAAGACTCAACGCCTTCAACGCCAAGATAGAGGAACTCTCCGGCACCTTCTCGGCAAAGCGTCAGGAAATCTTCTCCGACGAGGCCCTCGACGACGATCAGAAGAAAGAGGCTTTCGACCAGTTCTATGACACCTTCCTGGAGTCCTACTGCCAGTACAACAAAGATGTATTGGAGGCCAACAAAGACAACTTCATAGCAATTCTCACTCTTGACGAAGTCCGTTACAACCTTGACGACGAGGAAATTTCAGAACTCATTTCATCCCTTGACCCGGCTCTTCAGGAGAACAGATACGTGCAGAGCATGAATGAAGCCATCCAGGCCCGCATCGAGACCGGCGAAGGCAAGATGTTCAAGGACTTCACTATCGAGACTGTTGTGGGAATGTCAAGAAGCATCCCTCCGAAACCGGTTTACCGCACAGCATCTTTCTCCGACTATGTGGGCAAAGGCAAATATGTTCTCGTGGATTTCTGGTCTCCATGGTGCGGCCCATGCAAACGAGAAATGCCTAACATCAAGTCCATATATGAGAAATACAAAGGCAAGAATTTCGATGTCCTGAGTATAGCCGTCTGGGAAAGACAAGGTCCGGAAGTGACCATCAACACTGCCATCGAGCTCGGCATGGACTGGAGCCTCCTCAACAATGCAGGAAGCATCCCGACTGACATCTATGGCATTGAGGGCATTCCTCACATCATGATCATAGGTCCTGACGGTACGATTCTCAAACGCGGCCTCTACGGAGAAGCTCTTGCAGAGGCTGTGGCAGAATATCTTGACTGATGCCCCACCGGCATTGACAAGGTGACGCTCAAGGAAAAAATATCACTCTTTCCACATTCCCCCGGAGTCTACAGATATTACGACTCCGAGGGAAATGTCATTTATGTGGGCAAGGCCAAGGACCTCCACAAGAGGGTGGCCCAGTATTTCGTCCCTGCCGAAAGGCTCACGCGCAAAACTGCCGTCATGGTTTCGAAAATCGCCGATGCCCAATACACGATAGTCGAGACAGAAGCCGACGCCCTCCTGCTCGAGAACAATCTCATAAAGCAGTTCAAGCCGAGGTACAATATCCTTCTGAAGGACTCCAAGACCTATCCGTGGATATGCGTCAGCGCGGACGATTTCCCCAAGGTCTTCCTTACGCGCAGGGTAGTCAGGGATGGATCCCGCTATTTCGGCCCGTACAGCAGCGTGATGCATGCACGCAACCTCCTGGACTTCTTCCGTACCATCTACCCGCTCCGTTCCTGCAACCTGAAAATCACCTCCGACGCTATCCTGCGCCACAAATTCCGTCCATGCCTCGATTTTCACATCGGCAAATGCCGCGGCTGCTGCATCGGAGCAATCTCGCAGCAGGAATACAATGATAACATCGAGGAAATCGTCAAGATCCTCAAAGGCGGAGGCAAGGAAATCATCCAGCATTACCGTAGCTTGATGACCGAAGCGGCTCAGCGCATGGAATTCGAGCAGGCGGCAGTGTATAAGGAGAAAATGCTCTCCCTCGAGAATCATTACGGAAAATCAGTCATCGTGAACACGACAGTAGGCGATGTGGATGTATTCTCCCTCGTGAGTGACAGCACGGAAGCCTTCGGAAATTTCATGCGCATAAGGGGAGGTGCGATTATCCAGTCCCTCAATCTCGGTTTCAAGCTCGTCATGGACGAGACACCAGAGTCGGTTCTCGGAATGTTCATCGGAGAGATCCGATCCAAGTTCGGAGTCCTTGCGAGGGAGGTCATAGTGCCGTTCCTGCCTGATTTCGAACTGGAGAATGTAGAATTCCGCATTCCAGTAAGAGGAGACAAACTGGCCCTGTTAGAGCTGAGCGCAAGAAATTCCAAGGAAATGCGTTTCAATGCCCTGAAACAGAGGGAGCACACCGACCCTGACGATTTCAGGCAGAAGGTCCTTGAAGAGCTCCGCACGGCTCTCGGCATGAAGGAACTCCCTGAACATATCGAGTGTTTCGACAACTCCAACATCCAGGGAACGAACCCTGTCGCCTCATGCGTTGTGTTCCGGGGTGCAAGACCGTCAAAGAAGGACTACAGACATTTCAAAATCAAGACAGTCGTAGGCGCCAACGACTATGCCTCGATGAAGGAGGTCGTGAACAGACGCTATTCGAGGATGCTTCAGGAAAACCCGGATGACCTTCCTCAGCTCGTAGTCATCGACGGTGGCAAAGGGCAGCTTTCTTTTGCGTACGAAGCCCTCGCAGAACTCGGACTGACTGAGAAACTGACAGTCATAGGCCTTGCCAAGCGGCTTGAAGAAGTGATCCGTGTGGGAGATCCCTATCCTCTGTTTATCGACCGTAACTCCCAGGCCCTCAAAGTGCTGCAGCAGATCCGTGACGAGGCCCACCGTTTCGGAATCACCTTCCACCGTAACCTGCGGAGCAAGGCGCAGATTTCCTCTGCCCTGCGAGAAATAAAGGGAGTGGGGGAGAAGACCGAACAGAGACTTCTGCTGAGGTTCGGAAGCGTGGCAAGGATAGCTGCGGCATCAGTTGACGACCTTTCGGAGATTGTCCCGAGAAAGGTCGCAGAGACAATCCTCTCAGAACTGAACGAATCAGAAAATGCAGACCATGAACAGCAATAAAGTATTGTCATTCTACGATTGGTTCCTCATCATAGGAGTCATCGCAACATCACTCGCCTATTCGATATATACCGTCCTTTCAGGTGAAGAATCCGTGCCTGGGGCAGCTATCGGGTCGATAGCAGGCATCGCCGGGGTGTTCTGCGTCGTGCTTGTCGCCAAAGGAAGCATCTGGAACTATTTGTTCGGAGTCGTAAACGTATCTCTTTATGCATGGATTTCCTACAAAGCGTCATTGTATGGAGACGCTGCGCTTAATGCTTTCTATTATTTCCCGATGCAGTTCATCGGATGGTGGCAATGGCGACGCCGCTCCGATTCTGTCATTTCGAGCGACCACTCCGATTCTGTCATTTCGAGTGACCGCTCTGATTCTGTCATTTCGAGCGACCAACGGGAGTCGAGAAATCTTTCCTCCCCCCTAAGAGCCCGCCGCCTCACGTGGACTGGCCGTATCCTTCTGATTGCCGGATGCGCTGCGTCAGTCACAGCCTGCGGGTTCATTCTCCGTCATTTCGGCGACCCGCAGCCTTTCAAGGATTCCGCCACCACGGTGCTCAGCATAGTAGCACAGGCTCTGATGGCCCTCGCCTTCATGGAGCAGTGGGCTTTATGGATTGTAACCAACATAATCAGCATAGTGATGTGGGCCATAATGGCCTCCAGAGGAGAGGCCCATGCAGGCCTTATGGTCATAATGTGGTCATTCTACCTTCTCAACTCAATCAACGGTCTGAGGGTATGGTTGAAACTCAGCTCAAATCGTAAGTAATTTCGCCCGCAAATAACTTATAAAACCGCTGTATTCCACTGTTCCACCACCTTATGGAATGAAAATTTTTATTTTCGATTTTTTTTTACTTAATTTGCACCCGTTTTAGCAGAAATATTATCGTGTATTAAATACTGAATTATTAACTAAAATTTTAGCGTTATGGCAAATATTGCTGAAAATGTAAAGGCAATCATCGTCGAGAAATTGGGCGTTGATCCGTCTGAGGTAACTGAGACAGCGAGCTTCACTAATGATCTCGGAGCAGACTCTCTTGATATCGTAGAACTTATCATGGAATTCGAGAAGCAGTTCAACATCGAGATTCCAGATGACGATGCAGGCGACAAGATTGCAACTGTTGGCGATGCCATCAAGTATATCGAGAACAAGGTTAACGCATAATTCCTGTTTTAGATTACAAAATATTGAGGCTGAGTGGATTATCCGCTCAGCCTCAATTCTGTTATACCCTCAGGCTCATGTGGGGGGGGCCTCCTTGGCCCGCTTATTTTCCTCCGTTAGGAACTGAGAATGTTATCTGAAGTCTCGGCCTGCTTCCTTCCGGAGCCTCAGGACCGCAGAGCATGCATTTGTAGTATCTGTCCTTGTCGAGGTCGGTAGATGTCTCCGTAGTGGTTGATGACGTATTGGCGTAAGAAGCCATCATCATATAATTATAGTAGTTGCTGTAGCCGTAGCTGCCGTAACCGTATCCATATCCGCCATACCCATACCCATAACCTCCGTATCCGTACGGGTCGTACATCATGCTGTTGTAGTAATAGTTATATGGATAGTTGTTGTAATAATTCGAGTAATCGTTGGTCGTGGTGGTCGTCTCCTCATGCATTATGAGCATCCATATGTCATAGTTGCTGATGGTTTCCTCGAAGTCCTCGGCATTCCAGTCGAGTTTGAGGATTTCCTGTACATGATGGCTGATGTCCGGACTGTATTTGTCAAGAGACCTGTTTATATCTCCCTGATTTTCACTCTCTATGCTTGAGTCGGTAAGACCTGCATAGGATACGAATCCGCCTGAAGAACTCCTCAATCTGACGGTAGGGCTGAGTACCGGAGGGAAGAGATCCACTTCTGACCATCCTCCTGAAAGTGCGCTTCCGTCGTAAGGGAAGACAATGGTTGCCTTGTTGATGACAACATTGCCAAGTTCGGTGATGCCTTCAGCCCTGATGGCTTCTTCGGCAAGTTCCTTGATTCTTCTTGCCTTTATCACTGGTTTCAAACCGCTTCCTCCCTCAACGAATATGTTCTCGTGTGCGAGATATGCGTATTCATCTTCAGGATCGGCATCAGGCTGTGATTTGTATGTCTGCCCGCTCGCATTGAACGCGAACTGGGAAGGCAGGCTGGTGCTTTCGGCATCTACGAAATCAATAGGCCCGAACATGAATAGGAATGATGTGTCGACCTGTTTGCGGTCTCCATAGTCTGCCTGGATTGCAATCTGTGCATAGTTGCCTGTTACATAGCCGTATGAGTCGGTCTGCATGGCCACTTCGAACATGTTTATCCTGCCTCCGTTTCCTGCAGGCGTGTCGCAAGTCAGATAGATTCCCGGGACATCCTTAACGAAATTGCTTATGGTGTCCTTGTCAGCCTTCCTGACGCTCTCAACGAATTCCTCAGCGAATTCCTTGCTGAAATCGAATGTCAGCGAGTCTCCTCCGTCATAGACAGGGATTCCCATAGTTATGCGCCTGTCGAGGTCAACATACTCCTCAAGCCTTTCCCTGTTCATGAATTCTCCTGTGTACAGGACGGTGGTGTCAAGGTCTTTTTTGAGAGGATGCACATACACATTCTGAAGTATTCTCAGGTCCTTCTCGTCAGCAAAAGACAATGTGTCGCGCACTGCCGTGAACATGAATCTGAGAATCCTCGTGTTCTCTCCGAAATCAATGTCCTGCATCACCGGTACCAATGTGAAACTTGTGCTCCTCAAGCTGGTGCCCCTGTCATCGGTCACGGCTCCGAATGTGAATCTTCTGCTGCTGTATGCCGACAGGCTGTCGGACATTTTCATGACAACGTCACCCAAACCGAATTCAATCGGTTCAGGTACATATACATCCCATTTCTGGTCATTTGGAATGAAATTCTCTCCGAGATGTTCGTTTATTTCTATGCAGGATGCAGAGCACAACAGAATCGCACCGGCGGCCAACAAGCGGCAAGCTCTGCCCAAAAAACCTGAATTCATTTAAGTAACTGATCGTAAAAATTGTTATAATCCTCTATGTATGAGCCATCTGCAATGGCGTCAGCATTGAACGGCAGGGTAGGGAGCGAAGAGCCGTTGCAGAAAGATGCAAGCTCCTCGGGGATGTCCGTCGAGCCGAAGATGATACCGTCTGAGTGGCAGGCAGCCAATTTAGCAAGATTTATGCCTGTAGGCTCCGACAGGAGCTCCACATCCTTTTCCGTCACTCCGGAATACAGCACCCTTTCCTTGAAATCTGCCGGGAATTCGCTGCCCGGTGTGTCGTCATATAATGAGAGTACGACCTTGCTGTTCGAGAATATAGGGTCGTCGATATATGCTTTCTTCAGATATAGAGGCAGAATCTGTGAAATCCATCCGTGGCAGTGGATGATGTCCGGCGCCCACCTGAGCTTCTTTACGGTCTCGAGCACGCCCCTTGCGAAGAAGATTGCCCTTTCGCCGTTGTCTTCGAAGAAGTTGCCGTTTTCATCCCTGAAGATGCTTTTCCTATGGAAATAGTCCTCGTTGTCAATGAAATACACCTGCATCCTGGCGGCGGATATGGATGCCACCTTGATGACCAATGGCCTGTCGACATCATTGACTATGATGTTCATGCCTGAGAGCCTGATGACCTCGTGCAACTGGTTCTTCCTTTCGTTAATGCAGCCGTATCTCGGCATGAACGAACGGATTTCCTTCTTCCTTTCCTGTATTCCCTGAGGAAGGAACCTTCCTATCGAGGATATGCTGGATTCCGGAAGATAGGGATATATCTCCGAATTGACGAACAGGACTCTTTTTGCAGAATTACCCATATATCGTTGTATTTAATGACAAAAACTCTACAAAGATAATAATATTTTTTTGATATTTCACTATCTTTGCCCTTATGGAAAACACTGACAACAAGATAATGAGGCGCAGGCTGGTCAATGCCTACATGTCCTCCGTCATCAGCATAAGCCTTGTCCTGCTGCTGGTAGGTGTTGCAAGCATGCTGCTTGTCAATGCCAAGGGAGTCTCCGATTATTTCAAGGAGAACATGCAGGTGTCGGTCTTGATGAAGCAGAATGTTACGGAGGATGACGCCCTTGACTACAGGTCGGATCTTGAGAGTATGCCTTATATAAAGAGTACGGTCTTCGTGTCGAAGGAGCAGGGCCGCAGGGAGATGGAGGAACTTCTCGGAACCGATTTCCTCGACGTGTTCGAGACATCTCCGATACCGATGTCCATAGATGTTTCTCTCAATGCCGATTATGTGTCCTCGGACAGCCTTGAGGTTGTGCGCAAGGTCATAGAGGCTTCTCCGCTTGTTGACGAGGTTGTGTACCAAAGATCCCTCGTGGATGCCCTGAATGCAAATCTGAGCAGGATTTCCCTTTTCCTCGGGGTTTTCATCGCCCTTCTGTTGTTCATATCTTTCGTGCTGATAAACAACACTGTGAGGCTCAATGTGTTCGCCCGCAGATTCACCATACATACCATGAAGCTCGTCGGGGCGACTAAGTCGTTCATACGCGCTCCGTTCCTCGTCCAGGCGGTGTTCCAGGGCATATTTGCTGCCGTGCTGGCGATTATCGCGCTCATAGGATTGCTCTTCCTCATGAGGAACGAGTTCGCACAGCTTTTCGAGATTTTCCGTCTTGAGCTTCTTGTAGAGGTCATGGGTATTGTTTTTGTTTCAGGGCTGGCGATATGCCTTGTCAGCACCTGGATTGTAGTAGGCAAGCTCCTCTCGCTGAAAAAGGATGACTTGTATTATTGATTTTCTTAAATTTTACTTTGAAATGGAGAACAACAATGGACAGGAGCGCATGGCAATGAGCCCGAAAGGATTGAGACTGCTTCTCGTCGGATTCATCGTCATGGTGTCGGGATATATATTGATGACGGGAGGCGGCAGTGATGACCCTCAGGTATTCAATTATGCGATGTTCGATTTCAGGCGACTTGTCGCTGCACCTGTGGTAATCGTACTGGGTATTGTCATAGAGATAGTTGCAATAATGCGCGGCGGTTTTACCAAGCGCAGCAAGGAAGGGGAGGAGTAGAGTATGGAATGGTATGAAGGCATCATCCTCGGCCTTGTGCAGGGCTTGACTGAATTTCTTCCCGTGAGCAGCAGCGGCCATCTGGTAATTGGCCGGGAACTGCTTGGAATAGAGGCTTCTGAAGACTTGGTCTTTGAGGTTCTTGTCCATGCGGCTACAGTTTTGAGCACGATAGTGGTGTTCCGCAAGCAGATATGGGCCCTTCTGAAAGGCCTGTTCAAATTCAAATACAACGACGAGACTGACTACATCCTCAAAATCGCTGTGTCCATGATACCGGTTTTCATAGTCGGAGTCTTCTTCAAGGACGGTGTGGAATCCCTTTTCGGATCCATAAAGGCAGTGGGTTGTGCCCTCATAGTCACGGCTCTCCTGCTTTCGTTCTCTGACCTCGCTTCCAAGCCTGGCAGGGTGCCTTTCCTCCCTTTCGGCAAGGAATACCGCAACGGAATATCCTATTGGCAGGCTTTCGTCGTGGGCCTGGGTCAGGCATTTGCAGTCGCTCCAGGTCTGTCACGTTCCGGTACCACGATTTCCACGGGTCTTATCTGCGGAGTCAAGAGGGATGTGATGGCCCAGTTCTCTTTCCTCATGGTGCTTGTGCCGATACTCGGAGAGGCATTCCTCGACATTGTGGGCGGTGATTTCGCTTCGTCATCAGTCGGCGCCCTGCCGTTGGCTCTTGGCTTCCTCTCTGCGTTTGTCTCCGGTCTTTTCGCCTGCAAGGTGATGATTGCGCTTGTAAGAAAAGCCAAGCTCAGCTGGTTCGCCCTCTACTGCGCAATAGTCGCCCTCCTCATTTTTATCCTTGCCTGACCATCTGATGCAAGGAGGCCTCACATATTTTGTCGCGGATGTCCACCTCGGCCTCGATGTGGCGGATCCTGCCTCGCGCGAGAGACGTTTTGCGGAGTTTCTCCGTTCTCTTCCCGAGCAGACGGAGGCCTTGTATCTTCTCGGTGATATCTGGGATTTCTGGTATGAGTACAGGGATGTCGTGCCAAAAGGCTATGTGCGGGTGCTTTCCGCCCTTGTGGACTTGATTGACAGGGGAGTTGATGTATATTTCTTCCAGGGAAACCACGATGTCTGGACATATTCATATTTTGAGGAATTGGGCATGAAGCGCCTGGTTCAGCCTGCCCTTGTCAATATCGGTGGACAAAGTTTCTGTCTTGGCCACGGTGACGGTCTGGGTCCTGTTCCTGCCGGCTACCGTCTCTTGAGATGGCTTTTCCACAACAAGGTGGCGCAGTTCCTCTTCAGCCTTCTGCATCCGTGGATAGCCTTCAGGTTCGGCAACGGATGGTCGAAGGGCAACCGTCTTGCCCACGATTCCGAATATGTTTTCAGGGGAGAGGATGAACCTCTGTATAAATTTGCCATGGAATACTCCCGCACTCACAAAGTGGACCATTTCATTTTCGGCCACTACCACGCCGATGTCACCATGACCCTTCCGACCGGAGCCACCCTCCACATTCTCAAAGACTGGCTCGACTCGTCCCCATACCTCCGCTTCGACGGCAGTGTGCTTATGTCCAGGAAAGGGGAAACAGATTGAATGTGAATCATGTTACAGGTATTCTGCCGGAATGTCGATGACCGGAGGGTCCTGCCAGAAGAGGGAGAAATAGAATGCCTGGAAATCGCCTGCTTCCCAGATGGCGACAAGCTCCTCCACGGCCTTGTCCTCGCCTTCCGGATCGTACGGTTTCTTCAGGTCCGAGCCGAATAACTTCGCTATGCCCTGCCAGAAACCTGCTGCAATCCCGCTTTTGTAATCCTTTATTATATTATAGGATGATTTTCCGACCTCCCTGTCAATCAGTTTCATAAGGAGGGCTCCCTGACTCACTGTCAGGTTCCGCAGCGGCTTTTCAAACACGTTGAACAGCTCTTTCTGAACCTCGTTGATGTATTTCTCCCTTTTGCTGCGCTTGAGATTGTCAGCTGCGATGGTGCTGTCTGCCTTTATCACAAGATTGCGTGCCACAAGGGCATAAGGGTAAGTCTTGCTGAAATTATGCACGAGACGGTAATACTTGCGCCACTCCCTTCCTTTCTGCTTGGGAATCCTCGAATAGACCTTTGATGCAGGAAGTTCATCTATGTATATGGTATCCTTGCCTTCGACGACATATTGCAGATAGTTTTCCCGGTCCCTGTCAAGCTGGGGCATCGACGATGCCTTCGACATCCTCACCTGCGCTTTCACGCCGGAGTGCCGCTTCTGCGCCTCCGCATGGTGAGGCGCTGCCAGCATTAGTGCCGCAATCAAAGCCGATATTATGAGTCTTCCTTTCATCTGAATCGTGTGCAAGACTGCAAATGTAGCAATTCTTTCAATAATCACACCCGAGATGGCCCGGATTGCCCCTGTTTTCTGCATTTGGCCGCTTGTCCGCACCGGTCATTTCCGGTCATGTGCCACATCATTTCGCCCAATGTCGAAAATGCACGGATAAAAATATCAACCACATTCATAAGTTAATGAAACACCGTTTGTTAGCATTCAAGAAACGCGGTCGAAAATGTTGAAATATTTTATAAAAATAGTTTGCATTTCAGGAATTTTTACTATCTTTGCAACCCGTTAATTGAGGACCACTCCGCCCAACCAGCTGATACTCAATTAGTTAGGGATATTGTGAAATATTTTTATAAAGTAATAGAGCAATGTTACAACCAAAGAAAACAAAATTCAGAAGGCAGCAGAAAGGCCGCATGAAAGGTCTTGCCCAGAGAGGCAACCAGCTCGCATTCGGTTCTTTCGGTATCAAGACCTTGGAGAACTGCTGGCTTACAGGCCGTCAGATCGAGGCTGCACGTCAGGCTGTATCACGTTATATGAAGCGTGAAGGTAAGATTTGGATCAGAATCTTCCCTGACAAGCCTTACACCAAGAAACCTGCCGAGGTGCGAATGGGTAAAGGAAAGGGTAATCCGGAGGGATTCGTATGCCCTGTAACCCCAGGACGCATCCTTATCGAAGCTGAGGGCGTATCTCTTGAGATCGCAAAGGAGGCACTCCGTCTCGGAGCTCAGAAACTTCCTGTAACTACGAAGTTCGTGGTGCGCAGAGATTATGTGGAATAATTTAATGGAGACGAAAATGAAAGCATCGGAAGTACGCGAAATGTCAATCGCAGATCTGCGTGAGCGCATCGAGATTGAGAAGGCAAACCTCGATACAATGAAGATTAACCATACAATCTCTCCATTGGAGGATACATCGAAAATTGCCAAGGCAAGAAAGGACATCGCCCGCATGATGACCATCCTGGCACAGAAAGAGAAACAGAACTAATAAATGAGAATTCCTATGGAAAGAAATCTTCGTAAGGAAAGAATAGGAGTGGTGGTCAGCAACAAGATGGACAAGTCCATCGTGGTTGCGGTAGCAAGAAAAGAGAAACACCCTATCTACGGCAAGTTCGTAAAAAAGACCACAAAGTTCGTTGCCCACGATGAGAAGAACGAGTGCAGTGAGGGCGATACTGTCCGCATCATGGAGACTCGTCCTTTGAGCAAGACAAAGAACTGGAGATTAGTAGAAATCGTAGAAAAAGTTAAATAGCAATGATACAGCAGGAATCACGTTTACAGGTGGCTGACAACAGCGGAGCAAAGGAAGTTCTTTGCATCCGTGTCCTTGGAGGTACACGCCGCCGTTATGCAAAGGTGGGCGACAAAATCGTAGTTGCAGTGAAGAGCGCAATCCCTGGCGGTGACGCCAAGAAAGGCTCAGTTTCAAAAGCTGTTGTTGTCCGCACAAAGAAAGAGATCCGCAGACCGGATGGTTCTTACATCCGCTTTGACGACAATGCTTGCGTTCTCCTTAACAACGCCGGCGAGGTTCGTGGAACCCGTATCTTCGGCCCTGTTGCGAGAGAGCTTCGTGAGAATTATATGAAGATTGTTTCACTGGCACCGGAGGTCCTTTAACAAGCAATGATCATGAAGAAGTTACATATCAAGAAAGGCGACATCGTCTATGTAAACGCCGGTAACGACAAAGGAAAGACCGGCAAGGTGCTTGAGATACTTACAGATAAGGACCGTGCCATCGTGGAAGGCGTCAACATCGTAAGCAAGCACACCAAACCAAGCCCGAAACATCCTCAGGGCGGTATTGTTAAACAGGAGGCAGGCGTTCATATTTCCAACCTTCAGCATGTAGATCCGAAGACCGGTGCTCCTACAAGAATCGGCAGGAAGTTCGTTGATGGAAAGAAGATCCGTTATGCTAAAAAATCTGGAGAGGAGATTAAATAATGGCAAAGACTAACAAGACAACAGCAGTTGCACCGGCAGTGCCTGCAGGATATGTTCCGGCTTTGAAGAAAGTCTATAAGGAAGAGATTGTTGCCAAGTTGATGAAGGAGTTCGGCTACACTACAGTGATGCAGTGCCCTAAGCTCGTCAAGATCACCATCAATGAGGGTGTCGGCGATGCAACAGGAGACAAGAAGCTCGTTGAAGTGGCTCAGCAGGAGCTTACAGCTATCACTGGTCAGAAAGCAGTTGTGACACATTCAAGGAAGGACATCTCTAACTTCAAGCTCCGTAAGGGAATGCCTATCGGAACAAAGGTTACACTTCGTGATGTAAGGATGTACGAGTTCCTCGAGAGACTCATCCGCGTATCGCTTCCTCGTATCAGGGACTTCAACGGTATCTCTGAGAAGATGGATGGCAAGGGTAACTATACACTCGGAATCAAGGAGCAGATCATCTTCCCTGAAATCGATATCGACAAGATTACCAAGATTCTCGGAATGGAGATCACTTTCGTGACTACAGCAAAGACCGACGAGGAGGCTTATGCTCTTCTCAAGGCATTCGGTCTGCCTTTCAAGAAACATAACAACTAATTAAAGGAGAACAAGATGGCAAAAGAATCAATGAAAGCCCGCGAAGTTAAACGCGCGAAATTGGTTGCTAAATACGCCGCAAAGAGACAGGCTCTCAAAGAGGCTGGAGACTGGGCTGCTCTCGACAAGCTTCCTAAGAACTCCGCTGCCTGCCGCATGCACAACCGCTGTTCTCTCACCGGACGTCCAAAAGGCTATATGCGTATTTTCGGTATCAGCCGTATCCAGTTCCGTGAGATGGCAAGCAACGGTCTGATCCCGGGCGTCAAGAAGGCAAGCTGGTAACATATTACAAGCAGACATTACATTTATTTATTCACAATTAGGATATCGGGCACGGAACCGTGCCGGTTTCAATTAAAAACAAACAGAAATGACTGATCCAATTGCAGATTTCCTCACAAGGGTACGAAATGCTTACCTTGCAGGAAAGAAAATCGTTGAGGTTCCTTCATCCAAGATGAAGATCGCCCTCACCAAGATCCTTTGCGAGAAAGGTTACATCCTCAGCTACAAAGTCGTAGAGGGAACTCCTTTCAACACAATCAAGATCGCCCTCAAGTATCATCCGCAGACCAAGACTGCAGCAATCAAGAAGATTGTCCGCGTTTCCAAGCCGGGTCTCCGCAGGTACACCGACGTAGAGAACATGCCACGCGTCCTCAACGGACTCGGAATCGCAATCCTTTCTACATCCAAGGGCATTATCACTGACAAGGAAGCACGCGAGCTCAATGTCGGCGGTGAGGTAATATGTTATGTATATTAATCTAAAACAACACAAGAATGTCAAGAATTGGTAAATTGCCTGTACACCTTCCTGCCAAGGTAACCGCTGAGGTTCTCCCTGGCAATGTGGTCAAGGTTAAAGGACCTCTTGGTGAGCTCAGCCAGAAAGTTGACGCTGACATCACAGTCACCATAGAGGGAAATGAAATCAGATTCACCCGTCCGACCGATCAGCCGCGCCATCGTTCGCTCCACGGTTTGTACCGTGCACTGGTTCACAATATGGTAGTCGGTGTGTCAGAGGGTTATACTATCAAACAGGAACTCGTCGGTGTAGGTTACCGTGTAGATGTTCAGGGTCAGCTTCTGATCATGTCTCTCGGATTCTCACACGAAGTTCAGATCATGCTTCCTGCAGAGGTAAAGGCAGAGGCTGAGCCTGTGAAGAAGGGCCAGAACCCTGTTCTCGTCCTCAAGAGCTATGACAAGCAGCTCATCGGACAGGTTGCAGCGAAGATCCGCTCATTGCGTAAGCCTGAGCCATACAAGGGCAAGGGTATCAAGTTCGTCGGCGAGCAGCTCCGTCGCAAGGCCGGCAAGTCAGCAGGTGCTAAATAATAGGAGGACTAGATTATGGCATTGAATAAAATAGAAAGAAGGAAAAGAATTCACTACCGTATCCGCAAAGTCGTTAATGGTACTGCTGAGAGACCGAGAATGGTTGTATTCAGAAGCAACAAACAGATTTATGTTCAGGTAGTAGTTGACAATCTGGACGGCTGCAAGACTCTCTGCGCTGCCGCTTCAAATGACAAGGCGCTTGCAGCAGAGTGCAAGGGCAAGACCGGTATCGAGGCTGCTGCTATTGTCGGAAAGGCAATTGCTGAGCGTGCTCTCGCACAGGGTATCACCACAATCTCATTCGACCGTGGCGGTTACCTTTATCATGGAAGAGTTAAAAGTTTGGCTGACGCTGCAAGAGAAGGCGGCTTAATTTTCTAAAGGACTATGGCAAATACAAATGTTAAAAGAGTAAAGACATCTGACCTTGAGCTCAAGGACAGACTTGTAGCCATCCAGAGGGTGACAAAGGTTACCAAGGGTGGTCGTCACTTCAGCTTTGCTGCCATTGTTGTGGTAGGTGACGAGAACGGCGTTGTAGGCTATGGTCTTGGAAAAGCCAATGAGGTTACAACCGCTATTTCAAAAGGAATCGAGGATGCCAAGAAGAATCTTGTGAAGGTTCCTATCCTCAACAAGACCATTCCGCACGAGCAGGAGGCAAAATTCGGCGGTGCAAGAGTGTTCATGAAACCGGCAGCACCTGGTACCGGAGTTAAGGCCGGTGGTGCGATGCGTGCCGTGTTCGAGTCAGTCGGCGTTCACAATGTGCTTGCAAAATCCAAAGGTTCATCCAACCCTCACAACCTCGTCAAGGCTACTGTTGCAGCTTTGGTTGAGATGAGAGATGCCTACACTGTCGCAGGTCTCCGTGGTATTCCGATGAGCAGAGTATTTAAAGGTTAAGGAGGACTGTACAAATGGCAAAACTTAGAATAACTCAGGTCAAAAGCAAGAACGGTGCAACCAAGAGGCAGATTGCGAACCTCGCATCCCTCGGTATCCACAGACTGCACCAGACTGTAGAGGTTGAACTCACTCCGGTTACCAAAGGTATGCTGGAGAAAGTCAGCCACCTTGTAATTGTTGAGGAAATTTAAATAGGAGGACAGACAGATGAAATTAAATAATTTGACACCTGCTGCCGGATCAAAAGGCAGAGAGAAGAGAATCGGACGCGGTGAGGGCTCAGGACACGGCGGAACATCTACCCGTGGTCACAAGGGCGCACAGGCTCGTTCCGGCTACTCCCGCAAGATCGGCTTTGAAGGAGGTCAGATGCCTATCCAGAGAAGGCTTCCTAAATTCGGCTTCACCAACCCTACAAGAGTTGAGTACAAGGCTATCAACGTAAGTGCACTTCAGGCTCTTTCAGAGTCTCTGAACACCACTGCAATCACCTTGGACACCCTCAGGGAGGCAGGTTTCATTTCAAAGAACCAGCTCGTGAAGATTCTCGGAAACGGAGAGCTTACCGCTAAATTGGAAGTATCTGCAAACGCCTTCTCCAAGTCTGCAATCGCTAAGATTGAGGCTGTCGGAGGTACAGCAACAACAATCGAATAAAGATGAAGAAACTTATCCAGACAATCAAGAACATCTTTAAGATTGAAGAGCTCCGCAAGAGGATTCTTTACACTCTTGGATTGCTGCTTATCTATCGCCTCGGAAGCTTTATCGTGCTTCCGGGCATAGATTCGGCTCAGCTCGCCAATCTGCAGAACACCTCTTCAGAGGGTCTTGTAGGCCTCCTGAATATGTTCTCCGGCGGTGCGTTCGGTAATGCTTCAATCTTTGCGCTGGGTGTGATGCCTTACATCTCGGCATCCATCGTAATCCAGCTTCTTGGTGTTTTCGTCCCATTCTTCAGGAAACTCCAGATGGAGGGCGAAAGCGGACGCCGCAAGATGAACCAGTACACGAGGTATCTCACCATACTTATCATCTGCATCCAGGGTCCTGCCTATATGGCAAATCTTCACAACCAGATTCCTGCATCTGCCTTCATCGCAGTTAACCAGCTTGGCTGGAGCAACTTCTGGTTCAACCTTGTTTCAACAGTGATCCTCCTCGGAGGTACGATGTTCGTGATGTGGCTTGGAGAGCGTATCACTGACCGTGGTATCGGCAACGGTATCTCACTCATCATCATGATCGGTATCATCGCCCGTCTTCCGTTTGCATTCGCAGCTGAAATCGCTGAGAAGTTCAACGCAAACGCCGGCGGTGGAGTACTCCTTCTGATTGTTGAGCTCGTGATTCTGTTCTTCGTGTTCGTCGCAGCAATCGCTCTCGTCCAGGCTGTAAGGAAAGTTCCGGTACAGTATGCAAAGAGGGTAGTAGGAAACAAGCAGTACGGTGGAGTTCGCCAGTATATCCCTATGAAGATCAATGCTGCCGGTGTGATGCCTATCATCTTCGCACAGGCTCTGATGCTCTTCCCGCTTATTTTCTCACAGTTTGATGCTACGAGAGGATTTGCAGCCGTGATGAGCAACTATACAGGATTCTGGTACAATCTGGTATTCGCCCTGTTTGTAGTCGCATTCACATATTTCTACACGGCTGTCACTGTGAACCCTACCATGATGGCTGACGATATGAGAAAGAACGGCGGATTCATCCCGGGTGTGAAGCCGGGCAAGAAGACTGCGGAGTACCTCGACATGATCATGTCAAGGGTTACCCTCCCTGGTTCAATCTTCCTTGCTCTCATAGCAATCCTTCCGGCATTTGCTATGAAACTCGGTGTGAACAACCAGTTTGCAAGCTTCTACGGAGGTACTTCCCTCCTGATTCTTGTGGGTGTTGTTCTTGATACGCTCCAGCAGATTGAAAGCCATCTGCTCATGCGTCACTATGACGGACTGATGAAAACCGGTCGTCTGAAAGGACGTTCCGGAATGTAATACTTGATAAGTTCTTTGAAGATGGTCAAGCCAAAGACAGAAGAAGAAATAGCGCTGATGCGGGAAAACGGGATCCTCGTTTCCAAGACATTGGCTGAGGTCGGCAAGGTGGTCGCCCCAGGTGTGACAACTCTTGAGTTGAATAGGGTGGCCGAGACCTTCATCCGTGACCACGGAGCTATACCGAGCTTCTTAGGTTATGAAGGCTTTCCTGCTGCTCTCTGCATCTCTGTCAACGATGTCGTTGTCCACGGTTTTCCGTCGGATTATGTCCTCAAGGAGGGCGATATCGTGTCAGTTGACTGCGGGACATTATATAAAGGATACAACGGAGATTCGGCATACACTTTCCCTGTCGGGGAAGTGGACGCCGAGACCCGCAAGCTCCTTGATGTCACCAAGGAATCCCTTTACAGGGGTATCGCGGCGGCAGTTGCAGGAAACCGTACAGGCGATATAGGACACGCGGTGCAATCGTATGCTGAGTCATTCGGATTCTCCGTCGTCCGCGAACTTGAGGGACACGGAATCGGCAGGAACATGCATGAGAATCCGGGCGTACCGAACTACGGTCGCCAGGGATCCGGTGCGAGACTTGTCGAAGGAATGACAATCTGTATCGAACCGATGATTAACGCAGGGGTCAGGTGTGTGTATTTAGCTAAGAATGGTTGGGCAGTACACACGGCGGACCACAAGAAATCAGCGCATTTCGAGCTTACGGTTGTTGTCAGAAAAGGCCAGGCGGAACAACTGTCCACCTTCGGATTTATTGAGGACAATGTTAAATTTTAAAGTGATAATCGATGCCAAAACAATCATCAATTGAACAGGAGGGTGTAATCGTCGAGACCCTGCCTAACGCAATGTTCAAGGTGGAACTTGAAAACGGCCATGTCATCATTGCCCACATCTCAGGCAAGATGAGGATGAATTACATCAAAATCCTGCCAGGCGACAGAGTTAAAGTTGAGATGTCACCTTATGATTTATCAAAAGGAAGAATTTCTTTCAGATACAAATAAAATATTACAGAAATGAAAGTAAAAGCATCCATCAAGAAGCGCAGTGAAGATTGCAAGATCGTAAAGCGTAAAGGTCGTCTTTATGTTATCTGCAAGAAGAATCCTAAATTCAAGATGCGCCAGGGATAATTTTTAGTTGTATAACAAATTAAGTTAAGATAATTATGGCAAGAATAGCCGGTGTTGATTTACCTAACAACAAAAGAGGAGAGATAGGCCTCACCTATATCTTCGGTATCGGTCGCAGCTCTGCAAGGAGGATCCTTTCCCAGCTCGACATTGATTTCGATACAAAGGTTGGAGACTGGAACGACGAGCAGATCGCAGGCATCAGGAACATCATCGCAACTGAGTTCAAGATCGAAGGTGAGCTTCGTTCCACCATCCAGATGAACATCAAACGACTTATGGATATCGGCTGCTACAGGGGTATCCGTCACCGTCTCGGTCTCCCTGTACGCGGACAGAGCACAAAGAACAATGCCCGTACAAGAAAGGGTAAGAAGAAGACTGTTGCGAACAAGAAGAAGGCAACTAAATAATTGAGATGAATTATGGCAAAGAAAACAACATCAACTAAGAAGAGAGTTGTCAAGGTTGAAGCTTATGGCGAGGCTCATATTTCATCAACCTTCAACAATGTTATCGTAACCCTCACCAACAGTGTTGGTCAGGTTATCAGCTGGTCTTCAGCAGGTAAGAGCGGTTTCAGGGGGTCCAAGAAGAACACTCCGTATGCTGCTCAGGTAGCTGCAGAGGACGCTGCGAAAACCGCATACGATCTTGGTCTTCGCAAGGTGAAGGCCTATGTAAAGGGTCCGGGAGCTGGACGTGAGTCCGCAATCAGGACAATCCATGGAGCAGGTATCGAGGTTACAGAGA
>JBJEBN010000091.1:0-37919 GCA_051870095.1 Candidatus Cryptobacteroides sp.
GAGCACAACCTTGCCAAGGTTGGGGTCGCGAGTTCGAGTCTCGTTTTCCGCTCCACAAAGGGATGAGCCACGACAGGCACATCCCTTTAATTTTATCCTCCCCTCTTTGACTCGAACTCGAGTATAATCACCGGGCACAAGCAGTTATTGATTATCAATGAATTAGCGCGATAAAATGTACCTGATAGCATCAATTTGGGCTCACCTGGCATTAGAATCTGCCATTGAGTGGCCTATAAGGGATATAGGCGTGCCAGATGATTTGCAGGAAACCCGTCCTCTATGCCACAGGAAGAACAGCGGCCCAGTCATGGCCCGCAGATTCTTCGTCGCTGTGTTCCTCAGAATGACAGAAAAGCAGTGTTCCTCGGAATGAGATAGTGGCAATGCTCCTCAGGACCTGTCAGAGGCGGCATCCTGTTCACTGAAAAATATTGACTACATCCTGTTTTCGTTGAGCCGGTTTTCCGCCTCCCCCACTTGCTGGGATAAAAATTATCCCTAATTTTGCATGAAACAAATTCGTACGAAACCGAACATGAAACACTTTGATATTATGAAAGTAATACTCGTAAACGGAAGCCCTCATCAGAAGGGCAGCACTTACACCGCCCTGTGCGAGGTGGAAAAGGAACTTGCAGCCACCGGCATTGAAACTGAGCATTTCTGGATTGGGGCAAAACCCCTTTCAGGATGCCTCGGATGCGGACAATGTCTGAAAAACGGTGGCAGATGCTTCATGGACGACAGCGTCAATGAGTTTCTTGACAAGGCAGAGGGGGCAGACGGATTCATATTCGGAAGCCCGGTCCATTATGCCGCCATATCCGGGGCGCTTTCCTCATTCTTGGACAGGGCATTCTATGGCAAAGGCAACCTGTTCCGCTTCAAGCCTGCTGCCGGCATAGTGTGCTGCCGCCGTGGCGGTTCGACTGCCGCATTCGATGAATTGAACAAATATTTCACCATATCCTCCATGCCTGTGGTATCGTCCAAATATTGGAACATGGTCCACGGCACCAATCCTGACGAAGTCCGCAGGGACGAGGAAGGTATGCAGGTGATGAGGGAACTCGGCCGCAACATGGCATGGATGCTGAAATGTATCCGGGCAGGCCGCGAGGCAGGAATCGAACCGCCTCAACCCGAAAACCCGATAAAGACCAATTTCATCAGATAGCCAGGACATAGATTGACGAAAAGAATCATTATCTTTGCAGGAGGATGACCCAAAAAGTTCTTTTTTTTGTCATCTCGACTAAGCGAAGCGCCTGGAGAGATCTTCTTAACTAATTGATGGATAATAGATATCTCGACTACGCACTTAGTGCTTCGCTCGATATGACAGGCTATTTGGTCAGCCGATGAATATATTAAGATAAAACGATGATTGACAAAGAAATGCCGGTGCTGCTCCTGACCGGTTATCTGGGCAGCGGCAAGACTACACTTGTAAACCATATCCTATCAAACGGCAAGGGAATCCGTTTTGCCGTGATTGTCAATGATATAGGAGAAATCAACATTGATGCCGACCTCATTCAGAAAGGCGGAGTTGTGGACCAGAAGGATGACAGCCTGGTCGCCCTCCAGAACGGGTGCATATGCTGTACCCTGAAGACCGACCTCATCCAGCAGATCGAAGACCTGATGGCGATGGACAAATTCGACTACATCGTCATCGAGGCAAGCGGAATATGCGAACCTGAGCCGATAGCCCAGACCATATCACAGATTCCATATCTCGGAGTGGAATATATCAAGGACGGCATACCCCGTCTTGACTGTGTGGCGACGGTGGTCGATGTGCTCAGGATGAGGGACGAGTTCGAATGCGGAGACACCCTCAAATGGGACAGCATCGACGAGGAAGACATCGAGAGCCTTGTGATTCAGCAGATTGAGTTCTGCGACATCGTCTTGCTCAACAAGGTTTCGGAAGTGTCTGAGGAAGAACTTGCAAGGGTCAGGAAGATAGTCGCCAACCTGAATCCGGGAGCGGAAATCATAGAATGTGACTATGCCGACATAGACTTGAGCCTTCTGCTTGACACGGGCAGGTTCAACTACAGGACGACAGAGGGGAACGCAGGATGGATAAGAGGCCTGGAAGGCGATGTCGAAGAAGATGATGATGATGACGACGATGACGACCATGATGAACATGATGAACATGATGAACATGGGCATCATCATCACGATGAAGACCATCATCACCATGACCACGAGCATCATCACGACCACGAGCATCATCACGAAGAGGGCCACCACCATCATCACGACCACGAAGGCGGCGAGGTGGAGGAATACGGAATCGGGACCTTCGTGTATTACAGGCGCAAGCCATTCGACATGAACAGGTTCGATTGGTTCGTTGCCAAAAGGCTTCCGAAGAATGTCATCCGCGTGAAGGGACTTTGCTGGTTCTCGGACAATCCGGACATGTCATATCTGTTCGAGCAGGCAGGTCGGCAGATTCAGTTGAAGGAGGTCGGAATGTGGTATGCAGCCGCACCTGAGGAGGAACTCAGGACAATGGCGATGTCAGACCCGACGATTGCCAAGGATTGGGATGCGGAATATGGCGACAGGATGCAGAAGCTCGTCTTCATAGGAAGGCATCTTGACAAGAATCAGATAACGGACGACCTCGATTCCTGCCTCTGCGACTGACGGCATACCTTGGGAATCAATCAAACAACACCCTCGGATTCATCTGGTGCGGAGTACGCCACTCAAGGCCCAGCTGTCCGAGGGCGTTTTTGCGTTCATGCCAGAAAGCGAAGCAGAATCCCATACCCCTCGGTTGGTCTTCGAGACGGCTGTAAGCCATCTTGTCGGCCTCATCTATGATTTCCTCCCATCTGGCGGTCCATTCCACGGGGTCGCGTTTCAGCACGCTGTCTTCCCGGATCTTGTCGAACTCCCCTTTGTCGGCATATCCGATGTTGTATGACAGGGCCCTTATCTCGGCACTGACATCTTCAGTCATGGAGAGTTCATGGCCGGACTGGGCCTCAATCCTCGTCAGGACGGTGTACAGCAGGCGGAGCAGGCTGAGTTTGAGGCGAGGATGGTCGAAGACAGAATCTGACATCTTGTCCACGAGAGGATAAAGGGTGTTCAGGAGATGGTCGAAGCCTTCAAGATATTTGGCATAATGCAGGAATGTCCGGGCAAGAGATGCGATTTCCCAGATTCTGTCCTGTCCTTCAAGGTCCTCCTTGGCAAGCAGGACGCATCCACGGCAGATTTCGACATAGGAATCCAGTGCGTCGGAATTCGATTCAAACGGTTTTCCGTCGACCTCCGACAGAATGGTCTCAAAATGTTTCCTTGTTTCCATAGTGATTGACTGTAAGGTTTCACATCGGGCAATTCTGGACCGGGTCAGGCCCAGGCGTCGAAGCGTCCGTCATCATTTTCATATTCCTCATAACCGTGGAGATAGTACTGCTCTATCTCTGATGCGAAGTCAGTGTGGTAGCCGTGCCTGTATGCATTTACCACATTGTCCGTCATATCGTCACATCCAAGCCTGAGGGCGCATAGTTCAAAATGGTGCATCTTCGCCTCGTTGAATTCCTCGGGGGCCTCGTCCTGGAGCAGCATCTGTGCCAGCTGCCTGTAGCATGGGCCGTTGTTCATTATTGCACCCTTCGAGAAGAGGGCCCATGCCTCGGAGTAATCCTGGGCGAAGCCGTATTTGCCCTCATAATGGTACATGCCGAGGAAATATGCTCCGAAACCCTCTCCCAGATCAATGGCTTTGTGAAGGGAGACGTCAAGCTCGGAGGTGATGTCCGGGCGATTTTCAGGAGGCAGGGTTTCATACAATTCATCCGTCAGAATGAAAGGCAGGCCCATATAGGCATCCGGGATGTTCAGATCCCTGCCCATATCCAGTACGGATTGGAATTCATCCGGGTCTATGACATTACCATCAGGGTCACAGGCTCGAAGGATGGCAAGCTGGAAGCAGGCCTTGGGGTCGCCGAGGGTCAACGCTTCCTCGTACCAGGAATCCGCTTCGAGATTCCGCCCCATTTGCCTGCAGCAGGCGCCGACCACTGAGCGGAAACGGGGATGTACAGGGATGCCGGCCTTTGCAGAGTCCTCCATATAGGCGGTAACCTTGTCGTAGATCAGGGACGGCTCGGGCTCCATTCCGTTGAAACCGAAGATTCTGTCGTTGCAAAGGCTCAGGGCGGCCATTATGCTGCCTTTGTCAAGGGCCTGTTGCCTCAATTTCTGGAATTTTTGTCTGTCCACGAGGCCGAATGCGCCTTCCAGCCATAGATAGGCCAGGCACATCGTGGCGTCGGGGATACCGCCTTTGGCGGATTTTTCATAATGGTCAATGGCTGTTGCCAAGGAATCCGGTGTCGGCCTGAGGGCGTCGTTGTAGCGCGCCCAGGCATATTGCAGGAGGGGGTCGCCGCTTTCTGCCCCCTGTCGCATGGATTCCGCCCGGTCACGCAGGAGGAAGAGGTTCCAGTTGTCCTGAAGGATGTCCTGGAACAGGGACAGGGTTTTGTCAGGGGTGAGGCCGGCCTGCAGGAGGGCGTCGTAGGCCTGGGGGATTCTGCGGGTGCGCAGCAGTTCCTGGATTTCCGTTTCGTTCATATCAGGGGTGGGGAGGGTTTCTTTTACAAATATGGGATTTTTTTGGAAATGACAAGATATTTTCCCTGTCATTCCGAACGAAGGGAGGAATCTGAGGGGAAGGCTAAAAGGTGGATTCGGCTTGGTGGATTTGGAGGGTCCTGCGGTATTCTTCGAGGCGTTTGGATAGCCTGGCTATGGCTCTCCGATATTTCGGATTGCCATACTGGTTGTTGATTTCGGACGGGTCTTTCCTCAGGTCGTAGAATTCCCATTGGTCGATAGGCGCATCCTTCTTCCTGTTCCCGCCACCATCATCCTTGAAATGGATGAGCTTGTAGCGCTTGGTCGCCACCCCGTCATGGCGCCTCACATTATGGACGGCCGGATAGTCCCAATAGTGATAATACAGGTCCTTCCTCCATTTCCTCGGCTCCTTGCCTGACCTGAAAAGAGGCTGGAGCGGTTCCCCACACATTTCCTCCGGGACCTCAAGTCCGGCTGCCGTGAGATAGGTCGGAGCAAAGTCGATGTTCTGGACGAGCGCGTCACATACGCTTCCCGGCCTGATCCTCCCCGGACAGCAGATTATCAGAGGCGTGCGGAATGACTCCTCATACATGAACCTTTTGTCAAACCAGTTGTGCTCACCCATATAGAAGCCCTGGTCCGAAGTATAGACGATGATGGTGTCATCCATCAGTCCCTGTTCCTCGAGATAGTCGAGCAGGCGTCCTATTTCATCGTCGAGGCTTTTGACACACCTGACATAATCGTGGATGTAACGCTGGTATTTCCATCTGGTCAGCTCGGTTCCCGTAAGATTGGCTTTCAGGAATTCTTCGTTCCCGTCCCCGTATGCTTCGATGAACATCTGCCTTTCCTGGGGAGACATCCTGTCGAACTCCTTGTGGAAGTCGTCTTTCTTCCTGGGATTCCCAGGAAGGAGTTGCCAGACCTTGTTGTCCGTGGAAAGGGACATATCCTTGGCGATGGTCATCTGTTGCTGCCTGGCGGCATCACATCGAGTCGAATAGTCATCAAGGAAGGTTGCGGGCTCAGGGAATGTCACATCGTCATAGAGGTTGAAATATTTGGGTTCCGGAAACCAGTTCCTGTGGACGCTCTTGTGATGGACAAGCAGGCAGAAAGGCCTCTCCGTGTCCCTGTGTTCCAGCCAGTCTATGGCATAATCCGTTATGATATCAGCGACATAGCCTTCCTGCGTGGTGAAACCTTCATCTCCCCTGCCCCTGAAATCAGGCGAATAATATGTCCCCTGGCCGTCAAGTATCTTCCAGTCGTCAAATCCGTAAGGGTCCGTCTCCAGATGCCATTTCCCGAAAACGGCGGTCTGATAGCCTGCTTCCTGAAGGAGAATCGGGAACGAAAGCTGGCTGGAATCGTAGGGGCATCTCGCCCGAAGGATGGTCTTGCCGTGCTGATGGCTGTATTTCCCCGTCAGGAGGGTGGCCCGGCTCGGGGAGGATATGGAATTCTCCACATAGGCACGGGTGAAAAGCATCCCCTGGGCTGCAAGCCTGTCGATGTTCGGAGTCGGAGCGAGGTCTGACAGCGGACCACCATAGGCGCTGATGGTCTGATACGAGTGGTCGTCGCTCATTATGTGGATGATGTTCAGCCTTTGCGGCTGCCCGGGCTGGGCAGCCGCAATTCCCGGCAACAATACCCCGGCAAGTACCGGCAGTACGGATTCACCTATATTCATTTCACAAATTTTACAAATGATAAATTGACAGCCGAGGGGGCTATTCCTTCATAGAAGTCACCTCCAACGGTTTCTCGATGGCATATCGGGCAGCCTGAATTGCGATAGGGGCATTCTCGTCGGTCACAGGGGTCGAATAGCTGCCTGAGGTCGTGTTGCTGTTGTCGTAGCGGTAGCCGTTGCCGTCCATTGTCTTGCCGAATTCAGGGCCTATTATCTTCTCGAACACGAGGCAGGATGCGCCGTAGCGGGAGATGCCGTAATCCATGTGGTAGCCGTCTCGGGTGAGATTCATTGAGTTGTCAAGCTTGGATGTGCGCAGGTTCTGAAGCATGGTGCCTGTGGCAATGATGTCATCCACAGGGCTTTCCGCCAATATCTTCTTTGCCTGGGCCACAAGTACGGCGTACATTCCGGCCTGGTCGCTCCATGTCACATAATCCTTGGATGCGACAGTTATCTTGTCCATGTTGAAATAGGCCTGGGAAAGGATGTAGCAGACCTTAGGACGGGTGGCCTGGGTGGAGCATACATATTCCACAAGGTTGGATATGGCCGTCTTTTCCTCGTCTGTCCAGCTCCAGGCACGATAATGTCCCGTGTGTTCCTGGATGGTGACGATGTCCCAGCGACCGCTTTCTGCCACGCTCTTGATCGAAGCCTTGTCTGCCGCCGTAGTCCACTTGCCGTCGCCAGGATTGGAGTAATGGAAGGTGTTGTTTGCCACGTCCCTGTCGTTATAGTATTCTGGAATGGTGCGGCCTCCGTAATAGCAGTGGGCGAGGGTCACGTCGGTGATCCCAGCCGAGGCAATGATGCCTGGCAGATGCTCCACGGCATCCTTCGTGAAGCTGTTTCCTATGAATAGTATGCGGAGAGAGGCATCCTTGAGCTGCGGAAGTTCGCCTTCCACCGCTCCGCCGCTTCCCCAAGGTGAGGATATGTCCGTAATCTTCGCATAATTGGCATCGCTGTAATAGCCTATGTGCTTTATCCAGTTGTCGGCGGTAAGTTCGTGCATCTGATGGGTGCCGGTCGAGGAATATGTGCCGCAGGAACCGCCTGCATAGCATCCCTTGACAGATGCGAACTTGCTGAAATTGGCGACCAGCAGACCGTGGTATTTCTCGTTGGCGCTGATGATTCTACCGAAATTGCCGCCACCGCTCACCACCACGTTGTCGCCATTGAGCGTGGCGACCATTCCTCCGGTGGTGGTTTCCGGATCCGAAGTGATGACTTCCCCATAGTTCGTGCAGTCGTCCATCGAACAGCCGTTGCCCATTGCACAGCAAAGGTTGGCTATTCGCCCTTTCTCGAAGGTGTTGGTCTGATTGCCCCTGTTTATGCAATAGCGCATCATGGAGTTGGCATTCATCGTTGCCACTATGCCCGCCGAGCGTCCGCATTTCGCATCGATGTTTCCTTTGTTCTCACAGCTTTCAATCATTGTCACAGCGGAATCGGAACCTGTACAGAATCCGGCGATCCCGCCTACCATCACTCCTGAAGCCGTGCTGTATGTGTTCGCCCCTGAAGTTGCCTTGATGTCCGCATTGTTGACAAGCGAATTAAGGCTCACTGCCTTTCCGTTGCTGGAGGCATATCCCACGAATACGCCGCAGGAGAAGCGTTTGCCATTGGTGTCAGTTCCTTTGACGACCAGAGGGACATTGTTCACACAGTTCTCGATGACTGCTCCGTTACAAGCCGTTCCCACAAGGACGGCGGCATCAGCCTGGGCCGCAGCCAGGATATAGGCGGCGCTGCCATCTCCCTCCTGGCCAAGCACCAGGTTCCTGACAGTTCCTCCGTCAAGGACTCCGAAGAGGCCGTAGGTGGATTCGGCAGCGACTTTCTTGTCCAGGTTTATGTTGCTGATACAATGGCCCTGGCCGTTGAAAATCCCTTTGAAGGAGGCTCCTTCATATGACATGGAAGTCTCTGAATTGCTGATGCTTGAAGGCATTCCCACAGGCACGGTCTCATAGCCCTTCAGGTCTATGTCATTGAGAAGCACCACCTCACCTGCCTCGTTGCAGAATCTCTCCAAAGATTTTCCGGAATTAACTGCCTCTGCAAAGGCTATGAAATCCGCTGCAGTGGCAATTCCTTTGTAGGAAACACCGTCCTGTTTGATGACTACGCTCTTGGAAGCAGCTCCCTCTGGATTGAAAACTATACTGGCGCTTCGGGACTTTATGGATTCGTTGGGATCGACAACAAGAAGAACCTGCTCGCTGATGACGGCCTTGGTTCCCATCTGCCGTATCCAGTCAACAGGAATATCCAGTGTATATTCACTGTTGTGTTCGACATTGAACGTGAGCGTCCCTCCTGTCGCCGGAATTGCGGTCTCGCCTTCGACCGAGAAGACCACTGCCTCCGGCTCCTCCGGATCAGCATTGCTGGGGTTGTCCTCGTTCATCTGAGTGTTTTCGCAAGCGCATATCCCGAGAAGAAATGGGATATATGCTATGATATGCAGAATGTTCATGTCTGGTTTCATGTTAAATAACTAAAGTCATAATGACATTATTTTCGATTCAAACTCGTCCTTCGGGCAGATGGCGGAGTTGCGCAGGCGTGTGCGGTAGGTATAGACCGTGGCCGGAGAACATTTAAGGAATGTGGCAATCTTTCCGCTCTGGGTTATGCCGATTCTGATGACGGCAAGGATACGCAGTTCCGTCGGCAGGGACTTTATGGAAGACTCCGGAAATCGGTCTTCCTCCCTCAGAAGCGCATTGACCTTATGTACGAAATCAGGGTAGAGGGCAAGGAATGTCTCGTCGAATATCCGATAATAATTGTCATATTCGGAATATATCTGCGAAGGTGAACGGAGCATCTTCATCACGGCGTCCAGACCAGAAGACTTCGCCACCTTGAGGACATCGTGGCGGAAATTGTCATATTTCTCCAGATAGTTGATTGACAATTCCATATAACGGAACACATAGCTGTCCTTGATCTTGTTGGCATCGTTCAATTCGGCATTGGCGTGCTTGAGCTTGTCGTTCACGGCGAGTATCATCCTGCGGGACTCCTTCAGGCGGTGCCTCTGCCGGCTTGAATACACAAGGAGGAATATGATGACGATACAAAGGAGGGAAATGGCGCACAGGCCTATGCCGAGCCATGTGATCCTCACCCTCGAATTGTGTCGCGAAGCTTCGGAAATGACCACCTGGGCACGCCCTGAATCAGGTATCCTGAGGCTGAAATTGCCGGAAAGGACATCGGTCAGGTTGATGTTGATGTAGCGTTCCGCACGGTGCAGCTGACGGTCTTCGAGCAGCAGGGCAAGTTCGTACAAGGCGAGATAGTCCATGTTCGACGCCTTGAAATCCGACTCTGCGGCCTTGATCAGCCATAGGATATGGTTCTGCCTGTCATTCTTCAGGTTGTATATGGTGGCTATGTTGTATGCTACCGATGCCTTGGTATGGGCCGTGTCATCCAATGTCCCGAACAATTCCGCATATATGTCCAGTGCTTCGTCATATCTGCCCTGAAGCCTGAGCAGCTGGGCTTTCACACGTCGTCCGGAAAACGATGTGGAATCCTGCGCGAGCGACACTACAAGGTATTCTTCAAGATGAGCCCGGTTGTCTTCCCTCTCGGATTCCGTCACCGACATTTTCCATAGATGGTTGTACAGCGCCCTCGCACCGGCAAGATAGGCAGCATAGGACCTGTCATCCATAGAATCCGGATTGATGGACTGGAACATATTGAGAGCCTGCGTATTGTCGCCATTGAGACAAGTGATGCGGATGGTCGCCATCTGCGTGGAAAGCTTCTGATACGAATCCGAGGCATAACGGTCCATCAAAGCCAGATAATGCGCCGTGCTGTCATAGTGATGGTGGTAATATGTCCAGAACAGGCCTTCCGAGCGCACCCATTTCAAAGAGTCGCCTTCTGCCTTCGCAAGACGCCTACGCATCTTCCCGGCATTTTCCTCAAAGGTGTTCCTGAATGTTTCCCTCTGCTCTATCACGGAGTCGAGCCTTTCAAGCGAGCGTTCTATCCCGGAGCGTTTCCCGCAAGAGACCGACAGCAGCAAAACCGCAATTATAAACAACTTACGCATAAGACCGCTTTTGCACAAATATCGCAAATTTATTCAAGAATCCGGCAAATGACGGAGCTGATTCCAGAGACTTCCACCAAGGTTTTCCCTCCCGACCTGACGACGGAAATCGCCGACGGATTCCCATAGATGACCTGCAGGGCACCATCGACCTCTATGGTCGCTGAGGCGGCTTCCTCGCGAGGGTTCAGCACGACGGCATATCTCTCTTTGCCATCGGTGCGTTCATAGATGACGGGATATGGCTCGGTCGGGTCCGTAAGCATCCTCCAATCAGCCGTATTGCCCAAGGAAGGGCTGGCCTTCCGGAGCTCCAGCAAGCCTTTGGTCCAACTGTAAAGTGACGACGGGTCATCCTTCTGGTCTGCGACGCACGGACGCTCTGGAGAAGGGTCCAAAGGCAGATACAGTTTCTCCGGCTCGCATTCCGAGAATCCAGCATTCGGTCCCGACGACCATTGCATAGGAGTCCTCTGCGCGGACCTGTCGCGGCTTCCCTCGACCTGCGGCGCCCCGTCCTGGGAGCGCATCCCGATTTCCTCCCCGTAATATACGATCGGCACCCACGGCATGGTCAGGAAGAATGTCATCATCGTCTTGAGCTGTGCGGTGTCGGACCTTTGGTTGCGGTTCAGGCGCCATGTGTCGTGGCTGGATGTAGGCATGCACGGGAACCCATGACCCTTGGTTACCTCATACATCCGGGAGAACGGAACGGCGAATGTGTCGAAGCGCCCCTTTCCGGAACGGTCAAACCAGCAATCCTTCGGGCGATAGTTCCCGTTGGCGTCAGGGTTGCGGTATGTATTGTGGACAAGGTCCCTGTACATGGTCTTCCCGCATCCGTTGTGACGGATTATGTCTATGTCGAAACCACAGGAAATGGACTCCACGGGGCTTGACCATTCCGACAGGAAAATCCTGTCAGGATAATGAGCCTTCTGCCAGGAGAATATCTCGTTCCATAGCTTCCTGACCCCGTGGAACTGCTCATCGTCCCCCTTGACGAGGGACCAGGCGAGGTCGCATCGGAATCCGTCAACCCCCTTGTCGAACCAGAACGCGATTATCCTTTTCAGTTCTTCGCGGACGGCTGTGGGACCCGGGGCATCGTAGGCCTGTTCCCAGCCGTGGGACGGGTCAGGGTTGAGATAGCCGTAGTTGAGGGCAGGCTGGATGTCATAATAGTTCATCAGATAGTATCCGTCGCGGGGATAGTCGTTGTCAACCCAGCCTCCCCTGTCGGGTTTCGGGGGGCGGGTTTCCTTCCCGTCTGTCCAGATGTAGTAATCCGCATAGTGCGAATCGGGGCCGTCGTTGGCAGAAGACCGGAACCATGGATGCTTGTCGGAAGTATGCCCTGCCACCAGGTCGAGGCAGACGCGGATTCCCTTGGAATGGGCTTCCTCGACGAGTCCGACCAGGTCCGAATTGGTCCCGAAACGGGGGTCTATCGAGTAGAAATCCGTAATGTCGTAGCCTCCGTCCTCGAATGCACTGCAGAAGACCGGGCTTATCCATATCGTGTTGAAGCCTGTCTCGCGGATATAGTCCAGCCTGCTTCTGATTCCATCGAGGTCACCGTAACCATCGGCATTGCTGTCCTGGAATGAGGATGGATATATGTGGTATATTGCGGCGGTTTCAAGCCATGCAGGATAATCGTCATGGAGCGTCCCTGGATATATCCTTGCGGCCCATCCGCCTCCCGGAGCCATCCTGACGGCAACCTTCCTGTCGCAAGGGAGAGGTATGAGTTCACGTGCATAGTCGGAGGCTGCCTTTGCGGCATTGACCCCGTCCCTGAACACCTCCATCACATAATCCCCCGCAGGGATGAAGGAGAGGTCCAATGTCATCTCGCGGGCATCCCAGCCCGTCATAGCGCCCACATACCATTCTTCGCCCTTGGCACGGGCTATGGCGGCATATTCCCCGACCTTCCCATCCAAAGCTATCGTCCTGTCCCACACCGTAGGTATGGAAGATATGAACCCTGTACATTCCTTTTCGGCCATATAGGCCGACGGAGTGTCGCAGAGCATGTTCAGAGGCGATTCGAATATGACATATTCGGCAAGCTGGCGGCAACGGGTACCCTGGCTCATCGGCTCTGTATAGACAGGTCTCCAATTTTTCCTGGATGCGTTGCGCATCGCACCCTGGGTGTAGTCCAGAGGACCTGCGACCATACGGATGAAAGGCATAGTGACATCATATGTCACCATATCCACATTGTCCCTTGACTTGAGCATCTCCAGACCATAGACTCCTTCGAAATTGACCACATTCGGCCAGGTGCGGTTCAGCCCTGCCGGCTTGAACGTCCCGTGATAGTCTATCAAAAGTCCGTACTTGGCAGCAATCTCCGCCGTTGTGCGCTGGAACCTTACCATGTCCTGGTCGTCCCTCTCCATGAAATCCACCTTGAAACCTTTGATTCCCATTCCGGAATAATGGCGGCAGATGCCTTCGACATCACGGCTGAAAGAGGTGTAGCCGGCCCAGAGTATTATGCCCACATTGCGCTGCGACGCATAGTCCACAAGCTCCTGGAGATGGATTTCCGGTACTATCTGCATCAGGTCACGCTGTCCTGCCACGGACCATCCCTCGTCGAGAATCACATATTCAATCCCATTCGCTGAGGCAAAGTCGATGTAGTACTTGTACGTGTCATCATTTACACCTGTCTCGAAATCAACCCCTTTCAGGTTCCAGGCATTCCACCATTCCCAGGCCACCTTCCCGGGACGCACCCAGGAGAAATCGCCTTCAGGGTCGGCAGCGAGGCAAAATACAAGGTCATTGTCCAGCATCTGGGCATCGTTGCGGCTCACGGCTGCCACCCTCCACGGGAAACGGACTCCGAAGCCCTCGTCGTATGAGGCAATGTAGTCCTCTCGGCTGTCCACAAGTTCGTGATGTCCCCTCTTCCCTCCTATGTGGACATCCTTTGGCACGGCAGCGAAAACGCCCTTCAAGGCATCCTGGGTGTCTCCCTTGGCGACAAACATACCCGGGTAGTCAAGCAGGTCCGCCTCCGTGATGCAGACTTTCCGTCCTCCGGCTGCATCCGCCATGACAGGTAGGAAGGCTATCCTTTCCGGATCGAACCCAGACACGGAAGGGCAGCAGTATGTGTTCTCGAAATTGTTCACCTTCTGCGCCTCGATGTCGCCCTTGGTATAGGAATATGCTACCCAGAGGGGGCGGTCTGCTCCAAGGTTGAACTCAGCCTTCTCGGAAACGACCTTCAGAGGGCCACGGGTGGCAGAGACGAAACGATAGGCCGCTCCGCTGTCATACGCCCTGAACTCCACGGAAAAGGTGCGGAAATCCAGCGTGAGCACATTGCATCGGTCCCGGACCTCGGATTTCTTGTACACCTGCGAATGGATTGTCCTGTCAACGGTAGAGCGCACAGCCTTGCGAAGCCTGCATCCCCGTCCCCATTCGGTGCCGTCGGAAAGCGTCATCGAGATGCCGGAATCCGAGATCACGACCTCCTCGCCGGAAAGGACGCTGTATGTGATTGAATCAGACACGGACACCCTGATTTCAAGCTGTCCGCCCGGGGATTCGAGGCTATAGGTTTTCTCGGCGGCGCCTGCCTGGATGAAACACAGGAGCGCCGCCAGGATGATGAGTCTATTTTTCATTTGTTTCAGTGTCTGTAGTGTGGTTCTTCTTGCCGAAGAAACGGTCTATTACAAGGGTTATCGCGCCGTCACCGCTGACATTGCAGGCCGGGCCGTATCCGTCGAGGGCGAGATATATCGTCATCATCAGGGCACATTGCTCAGGAGTGAAGCCCAGGACGGATTCAAGCAGGCCGATGGAAGCCATCAGCACCCCACCCATCACTCCTGGGGCGGCTACCGACGATATTCCCTGGAGCAGGATGAAGTTGGCGAAGAGTGCGAAATCGATTTCCATTCCGCTCAGGATCATCACGGCGAGGGAAGTCGTCGCCAGCTTGATGGTGGAACCGCACATGTGGACGGTAGAGCAGAGAGGGACCGTGAAATCGGCGATTTCCTTGCTCGCCCCGTTCTTCATCGCACATTCGAGCGTGACAGGGATCACGGCTGAGCTTGAACAGAGGGAGAATCCCGTGAAATATGCCGGGAGAATGTTCCAGAGGCATTTGAACGGGTTCTTGCGGGCGATGGCGCAGGCGATGATGTATTGGAGTATGAGATAGCATATTGATATGCCTACTCCTGTCGCTATGACCTTCACTCCGGCACCCATCACGGCGGCAAGTTTGCCGGATGCGCTCATCTCGCACATCATCGTGAAGATGTAGAACGGAAGGAACGGTATGATTCCCTTGTTGATGGTCAGTTTCACGATTTCCCCGAACTCGTCAAAACCCTTCTTGAGGGCTGCGGAGCCTGTGGCGATGATGCCTACACCAACGATGATCGAAAGCAGCAGGGCTGTCAGGATGTCGCAGATCGGGGGTATCTTGATGTTGAAATAAGGCTCGAAGGCCTTTCCTGCCTCGGCGGCGCTTTCAGCGATGTCCCCGGCGGCGATATAGTGCGGGAGCAGGGATGAGGCGCATCCGTATGCGAAGAAACCTGCCCCTACCGTGGATACGTACGAAATGGCTAGCACGGCCACGAGCATCTTCCCCGCACCCTTGCCGAGGTTAGCCACGGAAGGGGTCACGAGCCCCAGCACAAGCAGAGGCACTATGAACTTAAGTATCTGTGCGAAAAGGACATTGAATGTCTTGAGTATGCGCACGAGGACATCAGGCGAGAACAGTCCGAGAAGCGCTCCCGCAGCTATCGCGATGAGGACTTTCGGGAACAGGCCAAGCTTGATTTTCTTCGTCGTCCGAGAGGGTTTCCTTATTGGTGACATATGTTTCGAGGTCAGAATTTGAATACACAGGTTATAGGGTAATGGTCGGATATGTATTTGACTCCATATCCCTCGGAATCAATCACATCGAACTTCATGGCCTTTGCGTTGCGGAAGAATATGTGGTCCAGGCGGCCTGGATTCTTGCCTTCATATTCAAAACCGTTGAAGGTCGGTCTGGTGCAGGTCCTCGGGGCGACCTCGACTGCGCTGTCCATCCATTCATAGTATGGGTCGAGATAGTATCCGTTGGACTTTGCCCTCTGGATGTTCATGTCCCCGGATATGAATACCACGGCATCATCGCCTGCAATCTTCTTCATCATTTCCACATTGAGTTTGACCCCTTCCTGTTTCGCGGTCTTGCTCTTGTGGTCGAGATGGGTGTCGAAATACCAGAATTCGCGGCCTGAGGCTTTGTCACGAAGCTTCACATAGATGGTGTGCCTTACATGGTTGGCATCCCAGCTCTTGGACACCTTGTCCGGAGTCGGGCTGAGCCAGAAGCGTCCGCTGTCGAGCAGGTCGAAACGGTCACGCTTCCACATTATCATCTGGTTGCGTCCGTGCTTGTCCGGCTCGCCGTCCCTGTAGCGCAGGAAACAGTCATAGTCTGGAAGGTTCTCAATCAGGTATTCGCTTATCCCGTTCATCGTCTCCTGGAAGCCGACGACATCAGGGCTCACATCACGCAACATCTTGATATTAGGCTCCTTTCGGGACTCCCAGCTATAGACACCCTGGTCATCAGGAGTGATGAAGCGTATGTTGTATGACATCAGTTTGATTTCGCTCTTGCGCGCCCCGGCACATTGGACTCCAGCCAGGAGAGCAGCGGCCATTATGATTATATGTTTCAGTTTCATATCCCTACAGTTTGAAAGTACAGGTCACAGGGTAGTGGTCGGAAACCCATTTCACTCCATAGTCATCGGTGACAGTGATGAAGTCACCTGCTTCCGCCCCGCGATAGAAAATATGGTCGATGTTGGAATTAGGATTCCTTTCCTTGTCAACGAAACCGTTGAAGCTGACCTTGCCGTCGTAATATGCGGCGCACTCCCTTGCACTCCACATGTATTCGGAAAGAGGTGCCAGGCTCCTGTATCCCTGACGGTCGGAACTGTCCTCGAAAGAGCAGTTGAGGTCTCCGGTGAGGAAGATGGCGGCTTCGTCCTCGGTGACAATCTCCTTCATGAAGGATATGATTTCCTTGGAGATTTTCAGGCGGGGCTCCACATTGTATTTCTTGTTGCCGTCCTCGTCAAAATCGGATGCCTTGTCCTCCGGGTCGAAAGGATAATGCGTGTTGAAGGCATAGCATACACATCCTGTCGCCTTGTGCATCAGCTTCACCCACACACAGGCGCGGCAATGCTGGTCGGTTGCTCCGAAAGGATAATCGTGGGGTTCGAAAGGTTTCTCCCCCTGCCAGAAATAGCCTTTGTCAACAAGGTCGAAGCGGCTCTTTTTCCACATCAGCATGACGCTGCCGTCATACGAGGCCCCTCTCAAGGTGACCTCGGTGTCCTCGCCGGTATAATCCCCCGGCATTATCTTGAAGCGGTCATATTCGGTTATGACCTCCAGGTCCTCATATTGTCCCTCGGTGGCAAGCTCCTGCAAGCCTACGATGTCGGGCTGGTTGGCGCTGAGCATGTTTATCCATGCGAATTTCCTCGCATCCCACCTTTCGTCGCCCACATCGCCACTCTTGTAACGCAGGTTGCTCGACATCACCTTTATGACGGACGACTCCTCCTTTTGTGGAAGGTCGGACTTCTGTGTCCTTTCCGGGGCGGGTTCCTCCGTGCAGGAGAGGACAAGCATTGCCGCCGCAAATATCAATATTGTCTTGTTCATCGTCATAATCAGTTTAATTGTAGCGTATTGCAAAATAATCCAACGCATTGGAAGCATCCTTGCCGTCAGCGAGCACGCCTTCATTGAAATACACGCTGTTCGTTATCCTGCTGGCAGGTATCAGTCGGATATATACCTTGTCCTTGCCGAGGATGTCCAGCGGAAGAGGGAAATCGTACTGCTTCATCGCAGGTAGCTGCCATTCCTTGTATGTACCTCCAACGACACCGTCAGGAACCACATAGTCCGCCACATCGGCCCAGTCCGCGTCACCGCCTGTCTGAGACCATTGCACTTTCCAGTAATACGGACTCTTGGCAACTGCTGATGTCTCTCCGCCATAAGCGGTGAAAAGGAGGGATATATGCGAGGCAGTTATGCCTGCCGTAGATAATTCTATCACCCAGGAATATGGCAGATCCTTGGCATCGTCCCACCATGATGTGCAGCGCCAGCCGTCCATTATCTCGGTGGAGCCGACCATTCCGACCTTTCCTGCCCCGTCGGCATTGGTATTCGAATAGTCGAAGGTGATTCCATCGGCAAAAGTATAGCCGAGAGGCTCAGCGAGGGACGAATCGAAGCCGACATGGTTCTTGAACGGGTCCAGTCCCGTGGTGGTGCCCACCCAGCCGATGTAGTTGAACGTGGACAGAGGTTTCACAGGCTTCGTTCCTGTGGAATGGTAGAACCGTCCGTTCTTGCTGCCATCGGTTGGCTCGAAATAATATGCCTTGCCGTCTGTCTTGAAACCGGATGTGTAGCAATATTCCACAAGGGTGTTTGAAAATCCGTTTTCACTGTCGAAGGCGATGTCGTCATAGGACTGGTGGCGTATCTGGTACCTGCCTATGTTGCCGCTCTGCTCGTCCGTAGGACCGTCTCCATATACATATCCAGGATAGAGTTCATATACAATCACACCTGAAAGGGTTCCTGAACCGTATGGAAGCCGCACACCGTTGCGGCGGTACGGGCAGGTGGTGTTGGTGTACAGATAGATGCTGCTGCCCCGTGAATCGCGTACGAGTCTCGGATAGCTGACAAGGTGTCCTTTGTTCTTGCCGATCGTATATCCTTCATTCACAGGGGTAAGGGAACCTTTGCGCACTCCGAATTCGCAGTCCTTCAATGTTACATATGTATAGAGGTCTTCATCGGTGAGTTCGTCGAGATATTTCTCCTTTACCGGGATGTCGCCCTTCGTGGCGGCATCGTGCGCTATGATGTTGGCCGTCGAGAGTCCGGATATGACATATCTTTCAGGCTCGGTCTCCTTGCGGATGGTCATGCCGCGCAGAAGGAGGGTGACCTTGTCATAGCGGCTGAAGATGTTGTCCGCAACCGTAGCCGTCTTGATGAGGAATCCATATTGGCCGTCGATGCTCTCGAAGTAAATGTTCTTCTTGTATGATTCATAATCAGCGGCCTCCGATGATGTCTTGACGATTTCGCCTACATTCCCGCTTTCAAGGGAGCTGACCACATAGCCTTCCACGAGGATATTGTCGGCAATTTCCACATCCTTGCCTGCAACGCCCAATGCACGCACATCTGCAAAGGATCTCGATTCACCCAATCCGTCAGAAGAGGTCCTCTGGATCAAATAGAGGTCCTTTGGATATTCAGTGCCTTCTCCGTCGGTGTAGCTCAGCGTCACGGTCGCGAAACGAAGCATCTCGGCCGAAGGATTGGCATATACATCCACCTTGATTTCCTCCATGCCTACGGTGACATTCTTCACCCAGGCGTCCTCCTCTTCCTGTGGATAGGAAATCCTGACCGCGATGTTCTCCACATCGTCGATGTTGGTCTCCAGTGCAATCGTTTCGGTGTTGTCCGAACTGCCTGCAAGTATGAGGGTCCCGGAGGCCGGGGTTATCTGAGGATACCTCTTCCCGGTCTGACGGATTGTTATGGTATCCGTCCTCTCGCCTCCGGAGGTGCGCACGACGAGCTTCACGGCCCTTACATAGTCATCATTCTGGGTACAGGTCACCTTGAATGTGCAGTCTCCGTCGAATACAATCTGCTTCAATGCAGTATTCCTGACCCCGTCCGTCATCTTCATCCATCCCACCTCGGTGCCATCGTATGAGAGAATACACTCCTTGTTGGAATATACCGTCACATAACGGGACAGGGAGTCGGTCATCTTCCCGTCGGTCCAGACCGCCCTCGCCGGAATCTCGACCACCTTGTCGGTGATGCCGAGCTCGATGAAATCGAAGCGGTCTCCGTCATCCATGGCGCAGCCGCAGAGGGCCGCCGCCATGGTGATGGAAATCATAATGTTGTGTATGGCTTTTCTCATGTCGATTGTCATTTGTTGTATTTGATTGCGATGGTTCCGATAAGGAAGCGCTGTGCCACGCCGGTCGCCGCGGTCGCAGTGAATTCTCCGGTGTTCCAGTCGATTGCCTCGCTGCTTGCCGCAACAAGGGTGACGGTGACATTCTCCTGCCCTGCAATCGAGTCAGGGAGGTCGATGCAATATTCGCCAAGTCCGAGGGCAAGGTTGAGCAATTTGTAGATTGAAGTTCCCGGAAGAGGTCTTATCTCTATCTTGTCAATCAATTCGTTTGCACCGCTTCCGGCCTTGCAATAGACATTCCAGTTGAGAGGCACCTGGCCTGTGTTGTCGGACTTCATTTCGCCGGTTGCTGCCGTGAATATCAGCACAGGATGTGAACCTGCGGAAATATCCTTGGCCGAGAAACCTATGCTGATGCTCTGCCTTGCGGATTCGTCTGCATCCCACCAGGCCGGTCCGGTCTTGCTCGTCAGGAACCTGAATCCCCTGTATCCGCCGTCAATGTCAGATGTAGCGCTCGTCTGAAGGAATGCGTTGAATACCTTAGGCTGGATGTCGGACGATGTCTGGACATAGCCTTCACCGGTGCTTGCGAGCAATTTGCCAACAGAACCATCATCGGCAATCTTGTACTGAGTGGTGTTCCCCTGAGGATAGTACCATTCGGCGATGGTGTTGGTGAAGCCTTCCGCCTCGGATTCCGCGATGGATATGTCGGAGAGGCTGCGAGGCCTGATCTGGTATTTGCCCATATTCCTGTAGAACGGAACCTCATCCTTGGTGTCCGCCACGATGATTCCGGTTACCGAGCCGCAGCCGCGAGGCACTATCTTGCCGATGTAATGCCAAGGAGTGTCAGTATTCACAAGCATGTTGATGCATCCTCCCTTTTCGTCGCGGAGCATCCTTGTGGCTACGTTCTGCCTCTGTGCGCTGTCCATCCATGCGCTGCTGATGTTCGCGTATGAACCGAGGTTCACGGCTATCTCGACGGTCTGCAACCTTACAAGCGTATAGACATCATTGTCGGAGATTTCTGCAACGGTCCTTGTATTCGGGGTGAGGTTCACGGTCCCGTCAACGGAGTAGCTGTTTGCTGTGATGCCGGAAAGGGTGTACCTGACAGGATTGTCCTCCCTGGTGAGGGTGGCTCCTGCAAGGGATATCTTGACCTTCTGGCCCTTTGTCACGGCGTTGTCGTCCGGGGTTGCCGTACGGATCCTGATGCCGCAGTGCATGTCTTCAGGCGATACGTAGAATGTAGATTTCGCCACATCGGTGTCAATCTTGCCGTATTCTATCATCGGATTGGTCTGCACATTGTCGTCGGTGGCGTCAGATGTGACCACAGCCACGAAATAGTCTCCGTCGAATGTCTTCTGTCCGGCAGCGGAGAGGGTGGCTCGGAGTTCGTCGAACGTGAGTTCCTTCTGGTATTCGACCTGGGTCACGGCCAATTTTGCCTCTATTCCCTTGCTTTCGAGCTTCATGGTTATCACAGCCTTGCGGGATACCCTCTTTTCGTTGGCTGCGACCTTGAACCTGACCACATTGCCATCGAGGGCGACATTGCTTATCCAGTCCCTGTCCGTGCCTTCGTATGCCACCGAAGAAGTGACATCGCCTGCGAATGTCCCGAGGTTCGAGATGCAAGGCGCGGTCTTGTCGGCAGCGAACGAATCGACTGTCATTTCCTCCGGAGTGAATGTCAGGCTGCCACCTGTGGCTGTCTGCACGATGTCGAATGTCGTCCTGTAAACATTCTCGTCAATATCCTCGTAAGTCAGTGACAATGAGGCCTTCCTGGACTCTCCGGAAACATTTTCCGCAAGGGAGAAGCTGACCTTGGAACCCTCTATGGTGGCTGAAGTCACCCAATCCTGGTTCGCCTCCACCTTCAGGGCGCCTTTTTCAGAGTCCGGAAGATTGGTCTCGAATTCCACGAAATCGGATGTCTCCCAGGAGATGTACTCCCTCTCATTGGCAAGGAATTTCACCGAAGGAGAGGTTATCTCTCCCGCCTGATTGATGGTGATGTCCAACGGTTCAGCCACGCCTGAAGCCTCTATCCTGATCACGGCCCGTCTCATAAGTTCCGCATTCGCCTGGTAATTGAGTATGAATTCGCCGTCACCGCTTCCGGAGGATTTCTCGATGGTCGCCCATCCCGTTTCCTCTGTGAATGACGCCGTCCATGAACCGTTGCACCACACGAGCACGTGGGTGGAACCTTCCGACGCCTTCAGGTTCAACACTTTGTCATTTACGGCAAGGTCCATCTCCGTTATATCTTCCTGACGGCAACCTCCGGCCATAAGGAGCAGGAGCATCGCCGCAGCCTGGGCCATTCTTTTCATGTTCAGTTTCATAATCATATGTGGTTTTTTATTTTACAATCCATATTGGTGATATTCATCGTTGTCGAGCGCATATCCGGAATATGCTACCTGGGTGTCAGGTATAGGATAATACCTGTGGCAAGGCAGGATGTTCTCCCTGAGCTTCGTCTTCCTCGTCTCGGCCTCAGTCCTCTCATACCATATCCCCCATCTCACGAGGTCGAATTTCCTCTGGAACTCCCCGAAAAGCTCACGTCCCCTCTCTGCCTGGATTTCCTCGAGGACTGCGGACGGGTTCGTGCGGGTATAGAGCCTGATTCCAGCCCTCTCCTTCACCATGTTAAGATATTTCAGGGACTCAGCCATGTCGTCCTCCAGCATGCAGTGCGCCTCGGCAATCATCAGGATCACATCGGCATATCTGAACACCTTGTAATTGTTGGAGTCGTTGTTGGCCTGCATGCCCGGGCACCAGAACTTAGGTCCGAAGAATGCCGTGGTCCTCGTGTCCTTCATGTAGTCGAATGTCTGGCCGTTCCACTCACGCACGATGGACATAGGTCTGCGGAGGTCGTTGTTCTCCTCGACCAGAAGGTTGTTCACCAGGTAATTGTTGGCCTGCGCAGGGGCATAGCTCGTGCAGTTCCCTCCAAGTTCCTCAATTACGACACCGCTGTATTTGTTGCCGGAACGCGGGTAAGGCATGCACATGCAGGCGACGTTTGAAGTGTAGTCGAGACCACCTGCAGAGTAAGTGTGCTGGATTTCGAAGATGGATTCCGGGGTGTTCTTGTACCGGAAAGGAATGTCTGAAAGAGGATACTGGCTGAGTTCCCCATAGATTTCCTCTATCTTCTTGCAGGCCTTCAGGGATGTCTCCCAGTCCTTGTTCCACTGGGCCATCTTGGCGATTATCATATAGCCCATCGCCGCACCTACCCTGTTTTCCTCAACTTCATTGGAACGGATTGCAGGAAGGCACTCGCAGCAAGGCCACAGTTCCTCGATGATCGCTGCCCTCGTGGCGTCTGCCGACATCCTCGGCAGGTGGGTGACCTTCTCGAGCACCTGCTCATCGCAGACATCATCGGTATAATAAGGCACATCCCCGAAGAAACAGGTCAGGAGCCAATAGTAATATCCTCTCATTATCTTGCCTTCAGCAAGCAGCTGCTCCTTCTTTTCCTCCGACACCGGGGATTTCTCGATGCCGGCTATGGCTGCATTGCAGTAGCGGATGCCCTTGTAGCAGTTGGTCCAGACATCGGCACCGAAACGCGGCTTCGCTGGAGATATGTCCAGATCCGAATCCTGTGTGGATGAACGGGAATATGCAAGGTCCGTCACACATTCGGTGGCTATCATCATCGTCAGGTTGTAGAGGGACTTCAGCGGGATATAGCAAGAGTTCAGGGCAGATTTGCATTGATTGACATTCTGGTAGAACTCCTCACTCGTGGAGAATGAGGACGAATCCTCTTCCAGGCTGCATCCCATGCAGAGGACCGCAAGGATGGCCGCAAAGATATATTTCAAATGTTTCATATTCTAATACCTTATCTGTAAACTGAATACAACTGTTCTTGCCTTCGGGTAGGCACCGAGGTCGAGACGACGGAGAGTGGAACTGTCCCCTGAAGAGGATACATCCGGGTCGAAGCCGTTGTACTTCTTCCAGAGCCAGAGATTCTCGCCGGAAGCCGTGAGCGTAATGTCCCTGAGCCATTTGACCTTCTTGCTCAGGTCGAATGTATATCCGATTGAAACGCTCTTGAGCCTGAGATACGAGGCATCATAGACCATCCTGTCGGAAGGTATGGAGCAGGACTGCGTACCGCCGGCCCTCGGAAGGTCCGAATCAGGATTACGGGTAGGATGCCACCTGTTGACCATGTAGCTGTACTGGTTGGTCCTGTTTCCGCCTGCCATATACAGTTCCGAATAATTGTAAATCTTTCCGCCAAGCGAATAGGACAGATAGATTCCGATGTTGAGTCCGTAGATAGAGAAGGTGTTCTGGAAACCGCCGTAAAGGTCTGGGTCGGCGTTGCCCAGATATACGAGGTCCTTCTGGTCGAGGGCTCCGTCGTTGTTTATGTCGTAGTATTTCGGAAGTCCGAGGCTGCTCCCATAGTTGGCCTGGGTGATGGTGCTTTCGCTGACATAGGCGTGGGTGCTTTCGTTGCGGACGAATTCATCGACGCTGTGCCATACTCCGGCATATTTGAATCCCCATACGGCGTTGAGAGGATAACCTTTGACGAAACCGTGCATCATATAAGGGTTGTTTCCTGCAGAGGATGCCGTAGCCACGAATTCGGATGTTCCTATATCATTGACCATCTGACGGTTGCAGGATATGGTGAGGTTGGTCGTCCATGTGAAGTTGCGTTTTACGATGTTGCGGCTCTCGATGGTGAACTCCAATCCTTTGTTGGTGGTGTTTCCAAGGTTGGTGAACTTGGAGGAGAATCCGCTCTGGGATGCCACCTGCACTTCCATCAGGAGGTCCTTGGTCTTGGATATGTAACCCTCGGCGGTCACCGCAAGGCGGTTGTTGAAGAATGAGAGGTCGAGAGCCACGTTGTAGAGGTCCGTCTTTTCCCATGTAAGGTCAGGACTTGGCAGGGACTGCCTGTAATATGAAGCCTGCTGCGCACCGTCGAAAAGATATCCGTTGGTGACCGATGTCAGCTTCTCCAGGCTCCTGTAGGCGGACACCGCATCGTTACCTGTGCGGCCAGCACTGAGGCGGAGCGCGAACTCGTCAATCCAATCCACATGCTTCATGAATTTCTCGTTCTTGATGTTCCATTTGAGTGCAGCCGAAGGGAAGAATCCCCATTTGTTGTTGGCGGCGAAGTTGGATGCCCCGTCATAACGGCCCGTTACCGTGAGATAGTAGCGCTTGCCATAGTTGTAGTCCAACCTCGCAAGCACGGACATCTTGGTAACCTGCGAATATCCCGTGGAAGGGGAAAGGGTGTTCTTGTCGATGACACCCGACATGTCGTTCCATTTCACCTTGTCGTCCATATATCCTGAACCACTGACTGACAGGCTGTTGGAAACATAGCGATATGCCGTGTATCCTCCGAGCAGGTCAAGGGAGTGGCCTTTGTGCGAATATTTCCAGTTTATGGTATTCTCCGTGGAAAGGGTCATGGCCTCGGTCTCCGCCCTGTAGGCTTCTCCGCCCTCTCCCTCGTTCTTTGCCGGCAGGGTGGAAGGATAATACCTGAATGTATGGCTCTGTGTGTCGTAGAATGAATTCTGGCTGCGCAGCTTGAGGCCCTTTGCCAGCTTGAATTCCACATACATCGAATGGGTGGTCGAAGCCTTCCTGACATTGTAGGTGTTCAGGGCGATCGTGGCTGTAGGAGGGTTGTATGTGGCAGCATCCTCGTAATCCGGGTTCACATAGTCGGTCACCTTCAGGAGAGGGTTCAGATATATGGCTGCATTCCTGATGCTGGTGCCTCCGATTGCAGCAAGGTTCCTGTCCTGGTCACGGTAGGCGTACGAACCCTGATAGCCGATTTTCATCCATTTGAACAGCTGATGGTCAAGGTTGAGCCTTGCCGTGTAACGCTTCATGCCGCTGTTGCGGATGATACCCTGGGTGTCATTGTAGCCGAAGGATGCGTACCAGGAGGATTTCTTGGAGCCGCCTCCCACAGAAAGGCTGTAGTTCTGGGTCGGGGCTGTACGTGTGATCTCGCCAATCCAGTCCGTACCCTTGCCGAGCGAAAGCGGGTCCTTGTACGGGTAGTCGGACAGAGGTTGTCCTTCGGAGATGTCACCGTAGAGGCTCGTGAAAAGTGCCATGTCGTTGCGGTACTGGGCATACTGGGTGGCATCCATCAGGTCGAGTTTCGAAGGCAGCTGGCTGAATCCGGCTTCGGCCTTGAATGTTATTTTCGGCTTGGACGAGCCTGTGTCACCCTTTCTCGTGGTGATGAGTATGACTCCGTTCGAACCCCTTGAACCGTAAATCGCAGTAGAGGATGCGTCCTTGAGCACGGTTATGGACTCAATGTCCGCAGAGTTTATGTCGTTCAGGTCTGCAACGGCATCCATCACGCCGTCCACTACTATCAGAGGCTCGTTTGAGGCGATGATGGACCTTGTTCCCCTGATTCGGATGGAGGTCGTCGCTCCAGGCTCTCCCGTGGTGGACATGATGTCCGCACCGGCGATACGACCCTGCAGGGCCTGGTCGACGGAGAGAACCGGGACATTCTTGATGTCAGACATCTTGACATTCGACACCGAGCCTGTCAGATCCTGTTTCTGGACCGAGCCGTATGCGATGGTGACGGCTTCTTCGAGATACAATGTCTTGTCCGGGACCATTTCAAGCTTCATCGGCTTGTCCTGGACGGGCACGGTCAGGGTCCCGTAACCGAGGAATTGGATTTCGAGCATATCCGAAGCCTTGGCAGTCAATGAAAACCGACCGTCGGCATCCGTTGTGGTGCCGGTCTGCGTTCCGGCTATAAGGACATAAGCGCCGGGGAGCGGTTCGCCTTTCTCGTCAAACACCCGTCCCGTCACCGTCTTCGGCCCATCCTGACTTTGGGCAAAGGCCATTGAAGACATCGACAATACGAGAATGACAAAAGACACGAAGGCTTTCAACAATGATTTCTGTCTCATATCGTGGTATTGGTTATTGAGTTTTGCTATTATATGTGATTACAGATCCAAATAATCGTTGCAGGTCCCGCCGGTCACTCCCCATCCCCTCAGACGGGACAGCAGCACCTTGTCGCCCACAGGAATCCCGTAACATTCAAGCCGTAGCCCTTTGTCGCGACAATGGCGGGCAATCTTCTCTGTAAGATAGGATGCTGACGGTCTTATGACAATGTTCCTCAGGTCCGCACACCCGTCAATGTCCTCGACAGAGAATTCCTGTTTCATGTATTCGAGAGGCATGTCGCTCAATTGGGAGGCAATCCGCAGGTAATCCAGTTTGGTGGATGTCAGCACATATCCCGTCGGGAACCCATAGCTTTCCACCATCTCTATCGTCTTCGCTATGCCCTCCGGGGTCAGGCGTTTCAGTTCGATGTATGGCTTGAGACCTGACTCGAGACAAACTTCCAGGAATGACTCGAATGTCGGGATCTTCAGCTGGCGGGCATATTTCTCATCCCAGCCGAACCCTCCGTCTATCCAGAGTTCCTGCAACTGGGCGAAGGTGTAGTCGCTGACCTTGCCGGTTCCGTCTGTCGTGCGGTCCAAAGTCCTGTCATGCATGCATACCAGCACTCCGTCGGATGTCATCTGCACATCGGTTTCCATCCCGCCGTAATGCACGGCCTCCTCAGCTGCCTTCCTGAACGACAGAAGCGTATTCTCAGGATAGCGGTTGCTCAATCCCCTGTGAGCTTCGAGGCAGAACGGAGTCTGGTAGCCGTCAAACTGAGCATAGTCGGAAGGTATCACCCATGATGATGCCAGCCAAGGCCTCGGAAGGCTGCCGTCCTCAACCTGCTCCCTTATGCCGGCCTTGGACGGGTCATCGTAAGGATAGCGGTCGAACACGTCGCCGTCCCTTCCCATACGGGGGTCACCCTGACGCCTGAGCAGCTTCCTCAACTGCCTGTCAAGAGATTTCCTGACGGCGGCGCAATCTTTGTCCCCGGCCCTGTTCGTCATGCAATACGGGTCGGTGGACACATCATACAGTTCCACTGCCGCACGTTCTCCCAGAGACAGATTATAGTAGAGACTGTCCGTGCCTGAGCGCATCAGTTCGAGGATTGCAGTCTTGGTGGGCGAGCTGTCGGTGTCACGGTAGCCTGTCATCGGGTCTCCTCCCGGCAACAGGTTCGGCTTCAGGTTGAGAAGATAAAGCCAGTCGTCCTGACGGATGCCGCGGATTGGATAGCCCTGGTCGGCGAATCTCCCGTTATCATCCCTCTCACGCCCGAACAGGAGGATATTCCGACCTGTACCTTCGGACAATCCCTGAAGATTTCCCGAGAAGCTCTGTCCAGCCATATCTCCCATTCCGTTGGCCGAGGCATCCACCCCTGCGAGTTCAAGAATGGTGGGAGCGACATCCACGAAACTCACGAAACCGTCCTCCACCCTTCCAGGATGCGATATTCCGTCAGGCCACATTATGGCCAAAGGCAGATGATGGGCATATTCATAATTGTTACCCTTGCATCGAGGGAACGGCATGCCGTTGTCGGAAGTTATGACAACCACCGTGTTGTCCAGTTCCCCTGCCTGCTCCAGCATGGACAGCATCAGGCCTATCTGGGAATCGAAATATTCTATCTCATAGGCATAGTCCAGCATATCCGTGCGCACCTGCAGGCAGTCCGGCCAGAACGGAGGCACATTCTCTATCATTTCAGGGGCTTTGCCTCCCTTGATGATTCCGCTTCCGTATTCATATTTTCGGTGAGGTTCCTTGCATCCGAACCAGAAGCACCACGGGGAGCCGTCAGGAGCATCCGCAAGGAAGTCTGCGAAGTTGGCGGCATAGTCATTCGTGTTGATGCCGGAGGTCGGCTTGGCGGATTTGCGGGAATTGTACGGGCGGCCTGTAAGCCTGCGCGGTTTCCCGTCCACCGTACCAGGATTGCCGGGACCCCAGCCCTTGCAGGTATATCCTGTCGCATATCCGTTTCCTGACAGGACCTCCATGAAGCTCTTTTCTTCTGCGGGGAAGTTGCAGATATGGTTTGCCGCCTCGCCGAGCTGCCAGGAATATTTCCCCGTCAGCAGACAGGCCCTCGACGGAGCGGATTTCGCATTTGGGGTGTAGCAGTTGGTGTACAGCACACCCTCGGATGCCACCCGGTCGAATACGGGGGTATCCACCCAATTGCAACCCATTGCTCCCCAATGCTCGAATGTGGCGTCATCGGCCACGCATATCAGGAAATTGGGGCGAGAGGGTTTTTCCACGGCAGCTGCCAGTGCCGGTATCAGCACTGACAGCCCCATCAAAGTTCCATATCTTTTCCTGTCCATCACTAAGGTTCCTTGTCAGAAAATATCGTCCTTAGCATCCTGACCCGTCAATTCTGGCGTGCACCAGGGATCCAATCCGTGCCGGAGAACCAGAGTGAATTGTCATTCAGCCATGTATAGAATCCTGAGTTTGCCGTATTGATGGCATCCTTGACCGTTGCGGCGGATATTTTGGTGAGCGAAGCGACCGGTGCAAGCTTGTTGTCTGCTCCGAGTTCTGGTGATGCTCCGAAAATGCTTTCCTGTGACTGGGCTCCAGTGTCGGTGCCAAGGCTTCCGTCAAGGGTACATCCGTTGATCTTGCCATCTGCAATCGTATCGCTCCAGAGGTTCAGTCCGGACTTGATTGAACCGGCAGTACCAAGGCCATAGTCCCCGGATGCTGCAATGATGCTACCCACCACCATCGTCTTATCTGTTCCAGAATTGCTGATGACACCTGCCGTCTTGCCATCCTCGTAGAATGTGCAGTTGGCTATGATTGCAGGGTTGGCATCGGTCAGAATATCAGACTTAGAACCGGCATTGCTGTGGAAAGTACATCCATACAGGGCAAAACATTTGGCACCTTTGAGCCAAGCGATTCCGTCACCTGCCGTGGCATCATTCTGCGAGAAGTATGAATCTGAAATATAACAATTTGCTGACGAGCTGTTAGTCATGAAGACGCCTCCATTGTAATTGGTGCTTGTGCTGGAACCACCATCGACCTTGTTGCCAATGAAGGAACATTTATTGATCTGCAATGTCCCTCCTGATACCAAAGCAATAGCACCTGCCCCATAGCCTTTGGAAACATTATCAGTGAAACGGCAATCAGTGAAACTGAAAATACCTTTTCCCTGCATGACCGCACCACCACGGCCTCCAGATGCATTCTTCTCAAATACACAATCTGTTGCAACAAGTTTGAATGCCTCATCACCATAATTAACATCATTAGCTGTAGATGAAGTTGAGTAAACATTTGAAATTGCAGATCCGCCCAGATTCGGATTCTTGGTGGTAACGGTCGTCCTGTAGCTGTTGCACGTATTCTCAGAGAAAGTACATCCATCAAGATTGATAGATCCTGTCCCACTGATGAATATACCTGCTGCATTTTCATTTGCTGAGTTCTTGCTGAAAACGACATCTTCACATATCAATTCTCCATTCTTGTTGCAGAACGCACCACCTCTGGTTTCTGTGCTGTTTGAAATGAAAGTTGTGGCGATTTCACCATCTTTGCCGATTTTAACCTTTCCATCAGAACCATTGTTGATTGCTCCACCTGTAGAGGCTGCGCTGTTGCCCTCTCCGCTTTCTGCTCCACCGAAAACGCAGCCATAAATCTCTGCTGTGGCACTTGATTTAAGATGGATAGCTCCTCCTGTACTTTTTGAAGAATTTCCCTTGAAGCTACAACGGCGGAATATTCCGTTACTGCCACTTTCAGTCAAGAAAAGTGCACCGCCGGCTTTTTCCGCAGAGCAACCGACGAATTCACAATCCGTGAACATGACAGTCGTATTGTTTACATATACGGCACCGGCATTTGTACCTGTAACCTTGCAAGCCTCGAACCTGCAATTGCTTACTACCGCCGGACATCCGAAATAAACAGCACCGCCCGGGTTCGTTATCTGACAATTCCTGACCGTGATGTCCTCAAGGACCACCTTCTCGAAACAATCGTCATTGAACTTGATGAAGCCGCAATAGGTCTCATCACCGAGGTCTCCGTCAAATACAGTTGCCTCTGAATCCGATTTCGCTCCTGTTGCCGGGTCATATCCTCCTTTTATTGTAATAACTGGCTTATATCCAAGAACATCTGAATACAAAGACTTTCTGTTGTTCGCCGTTGAGAGATTCTTGTACTCTCCGACTCCGAGATAGACGGTCTTGCCATCGGTCAGCCAGGCAGAGAGCGACTGCGCTTCGATATTGCTCCCGGAATATGCCAATGCCTTGACGAACATTTCCAAATCCCCGGCATTCTCCCACGAAGAACCATCCTTGGTTCCGGCACCTTCAGGAGTGATGAATATATCGCCGTCATATACCTTCTCGTCTATGGCAGCATTTATCGTCATCACCTGACCACGATCCAGGGTAATGTCCGTTGCGGATTTCTTGAGAGCGACACCATGCCACTTCGACTCGTTCCCGACATGGAAAGCGACACCATTGACGTCAACACCCGGTGCCATGGCAAGATAATATGTCCCAGGTCCTGTGATTCCCTTCAAAGTCATCACCTTGCTTACCGATGCAGCGGTGATTTTCTTCTCAGTATTGACACTGACAGCCCCACCTGCAGGTTTGCAGCTGTAAGGCACGAACTCGACCTTGGTCACATCGTTGCCAGCAATGTCGAACCTGACAAGGGAAACGGCATTCACGAACACGCCGAAATTCTTTTCAGCCGCCGTTGTATATGAGGTCACGATAGCCGCATCCTCGAATTTGCCACCATTCTGCTCATCGGGGATGGTGATTGTCAAAGAAGCTTCGACATCAGCTGCCGCCGGCACGAAGACAGCCTCGGTAACGGCTGGATAGACGGCATAATAAGGGCCCTCCTCTCCGACGAGGGCTGAGAAAGTGGCGGTACCGTCCACGACTGAAGCTTTGGCAGTGACATGATCTCCACTCTTGGCTCCCCAATATATCTCTATCTCGTCACCATCCACCCATGAAACCTTGTTTCCTTCAACGGCAGTCTTGGTCTGGACATCTGCTGTAAAGGTCATAGGCACGAGATTCTGTGAGCAGACAACCTCATCTGTTCTGTTGTCCTTGTTCAGTTCTTCTTCTGAGAAGATTTCCTTGGTACAAGATGCAGCCACCATCACCGACAGGGCAGCATATAAAAAATATCTGCTTTTCATAACCTTCCTATTTTACCATTCCAATTCAAATCCATCAAGGTCCTCGATAGTGGACCCGTTGACAAAGTCAGTGTTGGAAGTACAAAGACATCCAAAACTCTCGACGACACAGACTTTTACATCCGGCGTTTCATAATTTTTAGTTTCAGTGTTATCCATAATATATCGGTTTTTGGAAATTTATATCAAACTGATTTCCGGCAGCGGATCTGACTGCGGGTTTGACCGCCTGGAAAATCCGGTTGCCGATTTCAAAATTAGATGTAAACCGACATAAAAAGAACACTCCCCGAAGCAATTATAGACCATATCAAGATTAAGAAAGGCCATAAAAATACATTTTATGGCCTTCAAATGGTGTTTATGTAAGATTTAACCTATATCATAAATATAGATTTTCAACCGTGATTTTCCGGGCTATTCCGCAACAAGATAGAGCACGCGGCTGGACCAGTCGTCACGGCGGTTGTAGTCCACATCGTGGCGATAAGGGATTTCAAGACCGTTCTGCATCAGGTAGCGTCCTGAGAACGACTTGCCCTCGAAGCTCAGCGGCTTTTCGTCTATGCGGTTGAGTTCATGGACCTTGTACATCCTGTCAGGGTCGAGACCTGCCATCTTCACGCGAGGAAGATGCTCGTCGTAGAATGTCTCGAGCTTCCACCAGTAGAACACCGCCTTGCTCTTGTCCTCGGAGCAGTACATCAAGGAAGCCAGATTGTGTCCGTCGTAAGGCGACACGAGCCTGTAGATGTCCCCGAACTGGACCACAGGGCGGATTTCCTTGTATTCCGCGATGGCCTTGCGGCACATTTCCTTCTCCTGCTCAGTCATGTTCTTCGGCTGGATTTCCATACCGAGACGGCCGCTCATTGCGACATCAATGCGGTATTTGAGGGAAGTCGTGCGGTAAACCGTATGGTTCGGAACCGCGCTGATATGAGATGCCATCGCGATTGCAGGGAAGAAATATGATGTACCCCACTGCATATAGACCCTCTGGAGGGCATCGGTGTTGTCACTTACCCAGAACTCGTCGAACCAAGGAAGGACACCCCAGTTGGCACGTCCGCCGCCGGAGGCACAGGCCTGGATGGTGATGTCAGGGTATTTGGCCCTAATCCTGTCACAAACCTTGGCGAAGCCTCGGTGATATTCGATATATAGATGGCTCTGACGGTCTTTCGGCAGATACTGCGAACCGTGGTTCTGGATGGACATGTTGGCATCCCATTTTATGTAGTCTATATCAGGATTCTCCGTCATCAGGTCATCCACGACCTTGAAGATGAAGTCCTGGACCTGAGGATTGGCAAGGTCGAGCACAAGCTGTGTGCCTCCCCTTCCGGTGACAGGCTCACGGCCAGGGGCTTTCAGTACCCAGTCCGGATGTTTCTCATAGAGTTCGCTCACGGTGTTGGTCATCTCCGGCTCGATCCAGATGCCGAAGCTGATGCCTTTTTCGCCGGCCATCTTCACGAGGGTAGCCACGCCGCCAGGGAGTTTGTCGCGGTCAATCACCCAGTCTCCGAGGGAGGATTTGTCGTTCTTGCGAGGATATTTGTCGCCGAACCAGCCGTCATCCATCACGAAAAGCTCTCCGCCCATCGATGCAATGTCGGACATCATCTGATCCATTCCTGCCTCGTTGATGTCGAAATATACCCCTTCCCAGCTGTTCAGCAGGATTTTGCGCTCCTTGTCACCGTGCGCCAGCCTGTAGCGGCGGCCCCAGCGGTGGAAATTGCGGCTCGCCCCGCTCAGGCCTTCGTCGGAGAAGGTGAGGGCGAGTTCAGGCGTACGGAAAACCTCCTTGGACTCCAGGGTGTATTGTGAATTCTCCGGGCATATGCCTGCAAAGAATGAATGCCAGTCGGTGTCGTCCGTCTTCACCCTGAGCTGATAATTGCCGCTGTAGCAGAGAGCGGCACCGATTACACGGCCGCTGTTCTCCTGAGGCTTGCCGTCAAGAGAGAACATCACTTCCGAGTGCTCGGTGTGGGCGTTGCGCACTCCGTCCTTGTTCTGCACCATCAATATGCCCCTTTCGAGCTTCTCCTGCACAAGGCGACCTTCATTGGCCCAGGTGCCATAGATATGGCTTATCCATACATCGCCATAGCGGATAGGGAGACATCCGGAATCGAAGCGCGTGAGCACGACCGGCTTTTTCTCCCGGTTCTCCACCTCGGTCCAGGTCTCGATCATATCCACATCCTTGTATGCCCTGTAACATACCGTCACATAAAGAGGATAGACGGTGTCCTTCATCAGGATGCGGGTTACGGTGGCATTGTCTTCAGCCACATTGGTGACATCCTCGACCTTCAGGACGGTCGAAAGGTTTCCGTCGGAATGGGTCAGGGCAAGGGCTGCCTCAGAAGGACAGTTGAAGCCGTAAGCCGGACAAATATCCATACTGGCTGCTCCGGAGGCTTTCAGTGCAGTGATGTCTGCATCCGAGAGGCGGTTTCCGAAATAGAGATATTCGGCGGATGACCCCTTGTCTGCATTGATTACGAGGGATATGTTCTGTGTGGTGATATGCACCTGTGCGGAGCATATATACGATACCAGCATCAAGGCTGGCAGAAGAACTAAAACTCTTTTCATATCTATTGATTAATCCAATTCTTCACAACCTTGCCCCAATCCTTGACCACTTCATCAGGCCATGGGCCTTCATCTGAAGCCTCTTTGGTAAGCATTGAACAAGTCTCGACCTTGTCGGAAATCGACCAGCAAATCATTGACAGTCCACGTTCCGCCGCCCAGTCCTCATATTCCTGCCACTCCTTCGTACCCAAACGTCCGTCACCGGAAGCCTCCGTTGCAGCACATTCGCTGATCAGCACAGGAAGACCTTTGGAGAGGGCGTAGTCGGTGACATCACGGAGCCAGGCCTCGTGGGTGGCAGCATAGAAATGCATTGTGTACATCAGGTTGTCATAGCCCTCGATCGGGTCGTTTGCCGGGAGGTCAAGCCTCTGGTCCCAGCTCGGGCAGCCCATGAGAATCAAAGGATGGCTGTCGTCAATGGCGGTAATCGCATCTATGAGTTCCCCGGCATAGGCCTTGAGTTCCTTCCAATATGCTTCCATGGCCTCCTGATTACCCAGGTCGTCGTGGCTGCGATCCGTTTCATAGAGGGCGCTGACCGGTTCGTTGTAAAGTTCGTATATCACGTTCGGCACGCCTTTGTAACGGGAGGCAACCTTGGTAAAGAAATCCTTTGCCTCGTCGGTGTAGAGCAGGTGCGAATGCCAGTCAACTATAATGTAGCATCCTTCGGCTATTGCTGCGTCAACCACCGTGTACAGGCAGTCCAATGCAAAGTCAGGTTCCTGTATATAGCCACCGTGAATGTCTGGATTGTCGCCCTTTGCTATGTCATCGGCAGCAATGGCTGCCCTGAACATCCTGCAGCCCCAATCATTGTGCAGTGTCTGGATGGCTCCCTCATTGTAGAAACGGGGCCAGATATTGTTCCATCCCAGGCTTATACCCTTGAATCTCACCTGATTGCCATTGGCATCCACAAGCCTGTTCCCATCCACCTTGAGGGCCGGGACTGTTTCCGGCGTTCCTTCCTTCTCGACCTTCGGGAGTAAGAAGCATGCTGCACACAGTATGGCCAATGTCACGAAAATTGCCGTTACCTTGCCCTTCTTCATGTCGTTCATCTTCTTCCTTATAGGAAAGATGTAGGCCAGGAAGGCCATCAGGACTGCGATGGCGGCTGGAATGAGAGAGAAGAGGGACCATACCATCGTGCGGACGGAGTCGGTGACCGAGGCCGGGTCGATGCTGGTGTTGCCCATTGCATCCGTGACCATATTGGCTCCGGCAAGGCCAAGCATCAAGGCTATAAGGGAGCCGGAAATGGCGGTTCCGAGCTTCTGGGCCATCGTACCTGACGAGAAGATGAGTCCGGTGGAGGATGTTCCGAATTTCTCGGTGGCATAATCTGCGACATCGGAGTACATTGACCAAAGCAGTGGAGAATAGAGTCCTATACCCATTGAGGTAAGTATCACCATTCCTACCATCACCCAAATCCAGGACGGGTCCATCGGAATGAAGAAGAACAGCACTGAGGTAACGATGCAGATGATTGAAGCACCGATGAATGCTCCTCTTTTTGATCCGATTATGGTCGTGAATTTCGGAGAAAGGCCCCCGAAAATCATGCACGTAACCTCTCCAAATGCCATCAGGACAGTGTAATTGATGATGAGTGATCCTACAGTCACATTTCCGTCGAGGCAGTAGTCAATCATATATCCGACCACGGCATAGCGGAATCCGTTGAAGAAGTTGGTGCATATTCCGGCGGCGGTGAGGATGAGCCATGGTTTGTTCTTGAACAGGTCAACGAACTGCTTGAAGGAGTATTTCTCCGCCCTCACAGGTTTCAGACGCTCTTTTGTGAACAATCCGCAGACAAGGGTGAGCAGGGCGGCGACTCCTCCGAGGATTGCTCCGAGGACTGCATATTGGTGGGCGTCGCTTCCTCCCACCATCTTCTGGAGATAAGGGAAGGAGAGCAGGGTGATGAAGCCCATGGCGTAGGCACCGACCATTCGGAATGAGGAAAATTCGTTCTTCTGGTTGTCGTCGTCGGTCATTACGCCAAGCAGGGATCCATAAGGGACATTCACTGCCGTATAGACGGCCATCATGAGCAGGTAAAAGGTATAAGCCCATATACGTTTGCCGACAGGCCCGAAATCAGGGGTGTAGAGCAGCAGGGCGAATATGAGGCCCAAAGGAATCGCTCCGAATATGAGCCAAGGGCGGTATGTGCCCCATCGTGACTGGGTGCGGTCTGCAAGGCTTCCCATAACAGGGTCAGTGACCACGTCAAAGAGTCTTGCGACGAGCATTAGCATCGCTGCGTCCGCGAAGCTCAGCCCGAAAATGTTAGTAAAGAAAAGAGGGAAGGCGATTGACATCACCTTCCATACTATTCCGCCCGCTGCGGCATCACCGAGGGCGTATGCGATCTTTTCGCTGAATTTGATTTTTTCTGCCATTATTAATTATGTGGTTAATTATATTTACCAGTCCATATTTGTATAGTCCTCGCCTATGAGAATAACAAAATGTTCAATGACGGATTGGTCTTCCTTATAGAAAACCAGGTGGTTTGAATATTCCTTGTATGGTTTCTCCTGGATACGGACCGAAAGCAGACAGCTGTTTTCTTCTGTCATTTTGATGGTAATCCACTCATCTTCATATTCTGTCTTGGGATCGATTTTCCTGCCGCTATCTTCGAACTGTTCCTGATTCAGGATTTCAAAGGCAAAATCATGTTCGGAGACAATCATGCATTGACCGCCCTTGTCTATGTCAAAGAGTATCAGATTGGCAACAGGATTGGGATATTCAAGAGGAATATTCAGCTTGAAAGGATTCCTGATTTCCGCTGGCTTTGCATCCTGATATCCCTCAAACAGGTTTGTCCACTCATTGTCCGAAGAAACCGAATATTGTATCAGGATTGTCCTTGCGGTCTCCGAGGCATTGTCCGGCACTGTAATGAAAACGACATTGTCCGGTATCGAAGAGCCGTACCTGTTCTGCCAATATCTTGTATATTCAGGTGAATTGGAATATTCCGAGCGGTTATAGGCATGCAAGTCATCCGGGCCGTTGAAGGTGTTGACCTTTCCTTCTACCTCACCATCAATCAGAAGGCGATATGATATGGGAAGATATTCGGCTGACGATTTGGTCCCGGCCTGCTTGAAATCAACAGAAAACCATAGGGTATCTCCCTTATGGGAAATATTCGATTCCATGGTGACATGGCCAGTAACCTGCGGTTCACATACAACAGGCTTTGATGTACATGAAAATGCCATCAAAGCCAAAACGAACAAAGCCCCACTGAAAAAATTATATCGCTTCAAAACCATATAGCATATATTTAAATACATCATAACCACGCCAATCTATGGTAGCAGCATTATACCAAATCGTAGTATATGATAGTATATCACTATTTGATACTTTAAATGTATCATTCGCATTGTAAGAATCTAAATCAATACTTCTATTGCAAGAAAACAGAAGTAAAATAGGTGTTAAATAAAATAATTTTCTCATCGCGTAAATAGATGTTCATTAATAAATATATAGATTATATTCACTAACTTTCATATGTCGAAGAGTCATAGTGTCAGGTTGCTGTCGATGAGGGCGTTGAGAC
>JBJEBN010000092.1:0-37511 GCA_051870095.1 Candidatus Cryptobacteroides sp.
TGATAGGTGTGATAATGATTGGTTTCACATGGTATCAGAACAGAGAATATCGTGAACGGATGGAGATTCAGGCCCAGCTTGACTCCGCCGCAAGGATGGAATACCTGGCAGAGATTGCCATGGATTCCGTCAGAAGAGCAGAAGGAAATCTCCCGGCGGACGGATCGGCCGTGAAGGTCATGAACATGCCGGCTTACAAGGACAGCCTTCTCACAGTAGCACGTCTTTCAGAACCGGAGCTGGTAACACTGGCCAACGACAAGATTGAGGTGGTCTTCACCACCAAGGGTGCACAGCCATATTCTGTAAGGATAAAGGATTACAAGGCATACGACAGCACCGACCTCTATCTGATCAAGCCTCAGATGAGCAGTTTCGACATTTCATTGTATGCAGGTGAATACATCAACACCAAGGATTTTACGTTCCAGATAGCCGAACAGGATGACTCCACTCTCGTGATGCGTCTCCCGTTCGCCCAGGGCGGATATCTCCAGCAGAAATACACTCTTGGGGCAGGAAGCTACATGGTTGCAGACGAACTCTCGTTCGTAGGCATGGAAAATGTGATTCCGCGCAATGTCTCCATGTTCGACATGGACTGGAATGTCGTAGTTCCGAGACTTGAGAAGGGCTACAAGAACGAGAAACAGTATTCCAAGCTTGATTATTATTTCTCCGGAGACAAGAAACCGGAAGAAATCGGAAGGGGACGTGACGGCTCCAAAAGGATTGATTCCAAGCTCAAATGGTTCGCATTCCAGCAGCAGTTCTTCTCTGCCATCATGACGGCAGGCGACGAATTCGCTTCTGCAGACCTCGGAATCAAGTATTATGAAGAGTCGGACCCTTCACGCAACCTTATGGCCTGCTCGGCAAAGCTCCGTTCAGAGTTCCAGTCAGGCACTTCTGAGGCTGTCATTCCTTTCAATTTCTACTTCGGCCCCAACGATTTCAAGGTTCTCAAGCAGTACGATGTAAAGTATGAGAAGATAATCCCTCTCGGCGGATGGCTCGTAGGCTGGATAAGCCGTTTCGTCATCATCCCTTGCTTTGACTTCCTCGGCAGGTTCATCAGCAATTACGGACTGATCATCCTCCTGATGACCATACTCATAAAGATTGTCATATCCCCTCTGACCATCAAGTCGTTCAAGTCATCAGCGAAGATGGCCGTCCTGAAGCCGGAGATTGACAAGCTCAACGAGAAATATCCGAACGAAAAGGACGCTATGAAGAAGCAGCAGGCCACCATGGCCCTCTATCAGAAAGCCGGAATCAGCCCGATGGGAGGATGTCTCCCTATGCTGCTCCAGTTCCCTGTGCTCTTCGCGATGTTCCGCTTCTTCCCTGCGTCAATCGAACTGCGCCAGCAGAAGTTCCTCTGGGCTGATGACCTGAGTGCGTATGACTCCATCCTCGATCTTCCGTTCAACATTCCTCTCTACGGAGACCATATCTCGCTCTTCGCTCTGCTGATGGCCGTGTCGATGTTCATCTATTCCAAGATGACTTCAAGCCAGATGTCGAACGATCCAAACATGGCTCCGATGAAATTCATGAGCGTATGGCTCATGCCGATAATGATGCTCTTCATCTGTAACAACCTTTCATCGGCCTTGAGTTATTACTATCTGCTTTCCAACCTAATCACCATGCTCATGACATGGGTAATCAGGAAATTTGTCGTGACAGAGGACAAGGTACGCGCCCAGATGGTTGCCAACGAGAACAAGCCTAAGAAAAAATCGAAATGGCAGCAGAAACTGGAGGAAATGCAGAAAATGCAGGAACAGATGATGCGTGAACAGCAGAAAAAACGCAGATGATATGATAAGTGACATTCTCACTGGACTAAAATCGGAACTGCCAGCAACTGTAAAGTTGGTGGCAGTTTCCAAATTCCACCCTTTCGAATCCATTCTCGAGGCCTACAATGCAGGGCAGAGGGTGTTTGCGGAGAGTCGTCCGCAGGAGCTTGCCGCCAAGGTCGCCAGGGCTCAGGAAGCTGGAATCAATGACATTGAATGGCATTTCATAGGACATCTTCAGACCAACAAGCTCAAGATGGTCCTGCCTTATGCCTCGCTCGTGCAGTCAGTGGATTCGCTTCATCTGCTTGAGGCAATTGACAGATGGGGCAGGCAGAATGACAAGGTCACTGACATCCTTCTCGAGTGTCATGTAAGCCGGGATGCCACGAAGCAGGGGTTCACTAGGGGCGAGATTGAAGATTTCCTGTCTTCAGGTACGGAATATCCATATGTCCATGTCAGGGGAGTGATGGGAATGGCTTCCCTTACTGATGATGAAGACATTATCCGCGAGGATTTTTCACGTCTTCTGGAAATCCATGACCTTCTTGCGGACTGGATAGGGGAGAGCCCGAACATGCCTCATACATATTCGTCCATAGGAAAGGACAATTCTTCGTGGAATTGCAACGAGATTTCAATGGGGATGTCGGATGACTACAGGATAGCAGTCGGTATGGGCTCCACAATGGTCCGCATCGGTTCCATGATATTCGGAGCACGACATTACTGATAAGCTGTCATGTCGAGCGTACTCCGTCTCTTCCTCATGTCATGTCGAGCGTAGTCGAGACATCTTATTTCAGTTCTCCGAGCATTGCATGTGCCACAGCCGCCGACGCTCCCGAACCTCCGAGAAGCGAACGGATTTCATCATAGTCCGCGAGCATTCTTTTCCTGTACTCCTGATTCTCAATCAGGTTCCTGACCTCATTCACAAGCGCATCCACATTGCAGTCGTCCTGTATGAACTCCTTGAATGCGCACCTGTCGATTATCAGGTTGCCGAGACTGATATATTTGACTTTGACTATCTTCTTGGCTATCAGATAAGTAAGCCTGCTTGCTCCTATATATCCCACGACTTGTGGTGTGTTGAACAGGACTGTTTCCAGCGATGCTGTTCCCGAATTAACCACGGCAGCCTTCGCATGTCTTATGATTGACTGTGTCTGTCCGAAAAGCACCTTCACATATTCATTCCACGGACCATTCATCCATGGCTCGTAATCCTTGTATGAACGGGCTGGTGCGCCGGCTATCAGAAACTGATAATCAGCATATTCCGGCAGCGAATGCATCTTGCTGGCGAATTGTGTGAGTACAGGCATCATAGTGCTGATCTCCCCTTTGCGCGAGCCTGCCAGCATTGCAATCACAGGTTTGTCAGGCAGATTGTTCATCCTGATGAATTCCTCCCATGTCTGCTTCATTGCAAGGGAATCGTCAACTGCATCGACAAGCGGATTGCCCTTGTATATGAACGGCACTTCCTTCTTTGTAAAATACGGTATCTCAAAAGGAAAGACAATGAACAGCTTGTCAACATATTTCCTTAGTTTCTTGATCCTCCCTTCTCGTGAAGCCCATACTTTGGGAGCTATGTAATAGAAAACCTTGAATCCTTTCTTGTGTGCGAATTCGGCAATCTTGAAATTGAACCCGGGATAATCTATAAGTATCACTACGTCAGGGTTCCATGCGAGTATGTCCTTCTTGCACATCGAGACATTGCCCAGAAGCTGCCTTGCCTTGACGAATACCTCCACGAATCCTATGATTGCTCCGTCCTTGTAATGTCTGACAAGACCCTCACTGCCTTTCTGGTTGGCATCGTGGACCTCTTTCATTAGGTCTCCGCCCCAGAATCTGATGTCTGCGCTGCCGTCTTCTGCATAAATTCCCTTCATGAGGTTCGAACCGTGAAGGTCTCCGGATGCCTCACCGGCTATTATGTAATATTTCATGTGCTACCTGCTTATTTGAAATCAGTGTCAAAGCCCTTTCCCCTAAGCCTTCCTGCTTCCTCGTAGTCGGTGCAGTCAACATTGTGGGCGACAATGCTGATATAGCCTTCCTCCATCAATCTGTGGTCGGCCCTGTCACTGTTGCTCGGATCGTCAAGGAATTCTCCGACCATCATATAGAGGTCTTCTCCCTCCTCCACGGTAGGGTTGGAGCTTTGCCCGAGGAGTTCCGGGGTGATGCCGTATTTGCTGTAAGTCTCTATGTCCCAGCCTTTGAATTCTCTTATCCATCGGCCCATACCCTGGCATCCTGTCCTGATTCCTTTGATTTCTTCAACCGGGATATCCGGGAAATTCACATTGTAATATATGCCGTGTCTTGTCGGAAGATTCTCCATGATTTTCGTGAATATTTCACCGAAATATTTCTCCACGGCGCTGAAATCGGCATTCGGATGCAGGGTGGACAGGGAAACGCCAATTGAAGGGATTCCGTTGAGTGCTCCTTCTTCGGCGGCCCCGAGGGTACCGGAGTAGCATGAGGCAGAGGCGGCGTTTGAACCATGGTTGATTCCGGATACCACTACGTCTGGAAATCCGTCCTTGAAGACTTCGTTGAGCCCGAATTTGATGCAGCTTGCCGGCGTGGCGTCAAGATATGACCATCTTACAGGGTGGCCTTTGCCGTTAGATACTGCCGGGGCGAACGGATTCGGGTCTTCATATCCGAATGATCTGTAAGCTATCTGCTTGAAACCCAAAGATACGGCCATTGACATTCCTGACTGGTGATGTTTCGGGGCTATGACCGTCACTTCGCCGAATTTGCGCATTATGTTCACAAGAACTTCTATTCCTTTGGCCTTGTAGCCGTCGTCGTTGGTAATCAGTATCTGCATTTTTTCCTGTTTTATTTTGCCATCTGGCATCTGAAACTTGGCAAAGTTACTAAATTATTTGACATTCTGCCCTAATCGTCATGGCCGACCCGATCGGCCATCTAAGATTCCCTGTCAAGCCGGGAATGACGGGTAATCATCCGGGAATGACGAGTACATCAATCCGAGCATAACTGGTTCATCCGGCCGGAATATAACCGGGTGTCATTTCGAGGAGCAAAGCGACGAGAAATCTGAAGGTAAAATTATTATCAAATCAATAGTAATTTTCAATATTTTTTCTATCTTTGCAGCCGATTTTGATAAAGAATCGGAAACAGAAATTAAAGTATAACTTTAAATAAAAATATTTAAGCAATGATTAAACTTGGTATTAACGGATTTGGCCGTATCGGCCGTATGGTATTCCGTGCCGCTGTTGAGAACTTCTCAAACGACATTCAGGTAGTTGGTATCAACGACCTCCTCGATGCAGATTATCTTGCATACATGCTCAAGTACGACTCAGTACACGGCATCTTCAACCATGACATCAAAGTGGAGGAGAACTACCTCATCGTTGACGGCAACAAGATTCAGGTTTTCGCTGAGAAAGATCCTAAGAACATCACTTGGGGTGCTCTCGGAGTAGATGTAGTAGTTGAGTCAACCGGTTTCTTCCTTACTGAGGAGCTCGCTGCTGCTCACCTCGAGGCTGGTGCAAAGAAAGTTATCATGTCTGCACCTTCAAAAGACGCAACTCCAATGTTCGTTTACGGTGTAAACCACACAACTTACGCTGGTCAGAAGATCATCTCAAACGCATCTTGTACAACTAACTGTCTCGCTCCTATCTCTAAGGTTCTTCACGAGGCATTCGGTATCAAGAGAGGCCTCATGACTACAGTTCACGCTGCTACTGCAACTCAGAAGACTGTTGACGGTCCTTCAAAGAAAGACTGGAGAGGTGGTCGCGGTATCCTCGAGAACATCATCCCTTCTTCAACTGGTGCTGCAAAGGCTGTAGGTAAAGTTCTTCCTGAGCTCAACGGCAAACTCACCGGTATGTCAATGCGTGTTCCTACTTCAGACGTTTCAGTTGTTGACCTTACTGTAGAGCTCGAGAAACCAGCTACTTACGCTGAGATCTGCGAGGCTATGAAGAAGGCTTCAGAGGGCGAGCTCAAAGGCGTTCTCGGATACACCAACGAGGCTGTCGTTTCAACTGACTTCCGCAACGATGCACGCACTTCAATCTTCGACGAGAAGGCTGGTATCCAGCTCGATCCTACTTTCGTAAAGGTCGTTTCATGGTACGACAACGAGTGGGGTTACTCAAACAAGGTTTGCGAAATGGCACGCGTAATTGCAAAATAATTACTGCAATACCTGATTTATTGGCGGCTCCGTATATGCGGGGCCGCTTTTTTTTATACCTTTGCAACTTCAACGAAACTTGACAAAGGAATGAAATTGTTCACAAGGCCTGAAAAACCCTCCTGGGTGGTATCCCTGATCCCTTTTGCCGTATTGATTGCCGCACTTTCGATAGTCATCAAAGTGTTCGGAGCCGATGCACTCAGTGGCGGAAGCCAGGTTGCGCTCCTGTTCTCTTCAGGAGTCACCGTCGCAATATCAATGATAGTATACAGAATCCCATGGAAGGATTTCGAGGAGGCAATAGTCGACAATATCAGTTCCGTCGGTTCAGCAATCATAATCCTTCTGCTAATCGGAGCAGTTGCAGGATCCTGGATGGTCAGCGGTGTAGTTCCTACCATGATATATTATGGAATGAAGGTTATTTTCCCTTCCATATTCCTGTTGGCCACATGTATAATCTGCGCCCTGGTCTCAGTGATGACCGGAAGCTCCTGGACTACGATAGCGACCGTGGGTGTGGCACTCGTAGGTATAGGCACAGCACAGGGTTATGATACGGGATGGATTGCAGGTGCAATAATATCAGGGGCATATTTCGGTGACAAGGTATCTCCGCTTTCGGATACGACAGTCCTGGCATCGTCTTCTGCCGGTACGCCTCTGTTCACCCATATAAGATATATGATGCTGACAACGGTGCCCTCATTCTGCATCGCTGCCGTAGTTTTCCTGGTGGTAAGCCTCTGCCATGAGACTCCTGACGTGGCGTCAATATCCGATTTCTCCCACGACCTTGCCACAAGCTTCCGCATCTCTCCATGGCTTCTTCTCGTTCCTGTGCTTACAGGCGTTCTGATTGCCCGCAAGGTACCAGCCGTTATAACATTGTTCATCGCAGCTGTCCTGGCAGGCATTTTCGCCCTTGTATTCCAGCCTCATATCATATACTCCATATCGACTGGCATGTCGCCGGATTCCTTCTCGTCACTCTCATTCACTGAAGGATTCAAGGGACTTTTCATAACATATTATGACAAGACTGCCGTGGATACAGGCAATGCAGCATTGAATGAACTCGTCTCCACAAGGGGAATGACAGGAATGCTTAACACGGTGTTCCTCATATTCTGTGCTGTGACATTCGGCGGTACATTGGTCGGAAGCGGAATGCTCCAGAGTCTCACCGACCTGCTTACGAGGTATATGAGAAGGCGTGTGAGCATAGTGGGATCAACTGTCGGTACGGGTATATTCGCCAACATGATCACCGGCGACCAGTACCTCTCCATCATCCTCACTTCCAGCCTTTACCGCAAGCTGTACAAGGACAGGGGATACGAGAGCCGTCTCCTGAGCCGTTCGGTGGAGGACAGCGCTACTGTCGTGTCCGTGCTCATACCATGGAACTCCTGCGGTATGACACAGGCGACCGTGCTCAAGGTAGCTACAATCGACTATCTGCCTTATTGCCTGTTCAATCTGATTTCTCCTTTGATGTCAGTGCTGATGGCTGCGGTCGGCTATAAAATAATTCGCAAAAATAATTCGGAAACTCAAAAATTGGGTTAAATTTGCAGGGCAGTTTGATGGATTTCATCATCCTGCAGATTACAATCATAGACCCATAACAATAAACAATACAGCAATGAAAGATCTTAAAGGTTCAAAGACTGAAGCAAATCTTCAGACTGCATTTGCGGGTGAATCACAGGCTCGCAACAAATACACTTACTATGCTTCCAAAGCAAAGAAGGACGGTTATGTTCAGATAGCCCAGCTTTTTGAAGAGACTGCAAACAATGAGAAGGAGCATGCCAAAATCTGGTTCAAGCTTCTCCATGGCGGCGAAATCCCTACAACTGAGGTGAACCTTCTTGATGCAGCAGAGGGTGAGAACTACGAGTGGACCGACATGTATGCCGGCTTCGCAAAGGAGGCTCACGAGGAAGGCTTCGAGGAGATTGCCATTCTTTTCGAGAAGGTAGGAGAGATTGAGAAGATGCATGAGGAGCGTTATCGCAAGCTTCTTGCAAATGTCAAGGAAGGCATCGTGTTCTCACGCGACGAGGATATGATCTGGGAGTGCTCTAACTGCGGACATATCGTTGTAGGCCAGAAGGCTCCTGAAATCTGCCCTGTTTGCAAGCATGCAAAGAGCTATTTCAAGATTCACGCTACCAACTTCTAAAAAGGTAACAAAGACAAAAAAAACAGAAGTCCAGACCGGGCTTCTGTTTTTTTTGTCATCTGATATTCCGATTATTTCTTCCTGCAGACAATAGCCGTGCAGACATTAAGGATGATGTAGCAAGTGAAGCTGACAAGAACTGCAAATGACCAGTTCAGCTTGAGAACCGCTGCCAAAATGCAGGATACCGCTACGGTTGCAAAGAATACGATTCTTTGGAAAATCACCCTTTTTTGAGCCTTGTGTCCTTTCTTGAATTTCATGGAGAACATAGGGATCTCGCTTACAAGAAGCCCGGAAAGGACTATTGAAACAGCAGGCAGGAAGAATTTGCAGGCAGCCCATCCGTGCAGGATACCTGACGGCTCCTTTCCTACAAAATAGGCGAATGAACCGCACAGGATTGCACAGGCAGGAGTTGCGAGACCTATGAAATTCTCGCTCTGCCTTTCGTCCACATTGAATTTGGCAAGCCTCAGCCCGGAGAAAACTGCAATCAGCAGCGGCACATAGCACAGCAACCCGCCGTCAGGGACCTCCGTCATCATCAGCTTGTAAATCATCAGGGCAGGGAGCACGCCGAAACTCACCATGTCGGAGAGAGAGTCGAGCTCCTTCCCGATATCTGAATATGCGTTCAGCAGCCTTGCCACAAGTCCGTCGCAGAAATCGAAGACCGATGCGGCGAGCATCAGGCAGAATGCCGTGTCCATCCTCCCGTTGAAAGTACAAATCACACCCAGAACACCGCAGAGCAGGTTCATGGATGTGATTGTATTGGGAATGTATCTGACAATCTTCATTTCAGGACAGATTGCTTATTTTATACCGAGTTTTTTCTTGATGTCCTTTGGAAGAGCGTCCTTGTGAACAACGATGTTGAGAGTCTTGTATCTTACAAAAGTATCGGAAGCGTACCATATGCCTTTGTATTTGCCGGCCTCGCCCCATGAGTTCTTGACCATGAAATACTTGGTTCCGTTCTGGTCCTGTGCGATACCGTAGATGTGCATGCCATGGTCGTCGGTAGTGGTTTTCATGTCATAGCCTTCCTGACGCAGCTCCTGGGTGACGGTCACCTCTTCCGGAAGTTCATCCTTGGCTTCCACGGCATTTTCCTCCTTGCTCTTTCCAACCCAGCGCTCCTGGTCGGAACCGCCTGCAGGTTTTGCAGCGTCCTTGAGGGCAACTGCTATACCGTTCCTGGTGAAGCCCTTTTCGCTCACGTCTGAGCCCCATGCCACGGTATATCCTTTCTCGATGGCATTGTACATTACCGCCATCATCTCGTCCAGAGGAAGGTTGTAGGCGCTGTCCCATCTCCAGTTGTCGCAAACCTCAATGATGAACGGCTCATAGAAAGGATGGTGTGTGAATGATGTGATGTTCACATAATCGCTTGTGTTGATTCCGAGATAGTCCCTGTATGACTCCGGTGTGTATTCAGCACCGTTGGCAGTGAATGTCTCAGGATATTCGCCGAGATATGCGGAAACGATGCCGTCAAATCCCTTTACCCATGCAGTAGTGAGCTTCTTGTTTGGCACTTCCTTGATAGCGTCCACATAGCCTTTCAGAGCAGAATCCATCTCGAAATGTTCAGGCTTGTCGCTTCCGTAGCACAATCCAGGCATTGCCTCCTGAGGTACGATTCCGTAATCATTGATGACATGAAGCACATCTCCGAACGAGCTTCCTGCTGCGAAATTGAGGTGTCCGTCGAGCCTTACATATTTGATCGCCCTGTCATGGTAGGACTTTCCTACGACGAACATTTCGGAAAGGTCGGTCTCGATGCCTTTGGTCCTGATAATCTCCGACTCGAGGAATGAAATAGCAGAGAAGCACCAGCATGTACCTGAACGATACTGGTTCTTGATGGAAGTGATAGGATTTTCCTTGATTACGGTGAACTGATAGTCCGGTGATGCCGGTTTTTCAGGTGCTTTCTGGGCCGCAGCTGAGAAAGAAACGAGAAGCGCGGCAGCAATAAAGAATGATCTGATGTCCATATTCAATATATTAATGTTTGTTTTCATTCTGAATCGACTTCAACCACAAAGAAGGTCAAAATCATAACAAAGTTAGCAAATAATTCCGAAACACTTCCTAACTTTGGCCGGACTTAAACTGAATACAGGTTTTTTTGTCACTTTTTTCTGTTTTTATTATGGATTTTATTATTCTTTATATACACGGAATGGGAGGAGGCGGAGACAGCCGCATACCCTCTATATTAAAGGAAAACATCGGAAAATATATTCCTGAAGCCTCTGATGCCCGCCTCAATGTGGTTGTCAGGACATACAGCTTCGACCCGGAGCAGGGAAGAAGACAGATCGAGGCCTGGGTAGAAGAACTTGCACCGGACCTTGTCATAGGGGAGTCCCTCGGAGCTGTCCAGGCTCTCAGAATAACGGGAGTCCCGCACATTCTGGTCTCCCCGTCATTGAATGCTCCGCTGTATCTCGGATACCTTGCTTTCCTTGCCATTGTCCCTGGAATGACAATGCTGCTTGACAGAATTTACCGTCCTAAGGATGGTGACAGGCAGGCTCTGCATTTCTCTTTCCAGACATTGCGGAAATACCGCGCCCACAGGAAGGCTGCATTGGCATGCTCTCCAAAAAATGGAGGCAAGGACTCATTCTTCGCCTTCTTCGGCAATCATGACCATTACAGAAAAAGCGGTATAGTCAGCATCCGTACATGGAAGAAATATTTCGGAGACACTTACAGAACTTATCCGGGTACTCATTTCATGGAAGAAGAATTCATTCATTCACTTTTAATACCCGAAATTTTCAATCAATTGAATATAAAATAATAAAACACAAATGTTTTCATATGTAACATTTGTGTTTTATTGCCTTTTCCTTATTTTGGAGAATAGATAATGTCATATCGAGCGGAGCACGAAGTGCGTAGTCGAGATATCTATTAGTCGCCCCCGTCAAATCGTGCGTCCCGGGTAAGCTTTCAAGCCTGCCTCAAGGATGTCGAGTGCCTTCTCCATTTCAGGAACCTCGAGCACATAGGAAAGCCTTGCATGGTTGATGCCTTTGCCTGGCGTCTTGTAGAATGATGCTGCCGGAGTCACCATTGTGGTCTCGTTGTCCACCCTGAACTCCTCGAGCATCCATCTTGCGAATTTCTCTGTGTTGTCAACAGGAAGTTCCGCTATGGTGTAGAACGCGCCCATAGGAAGCGGAGTGAATACGCCTTCTATCCTGTTGAGCCTGTTGATCATGAAATCCCTTCTCTTGATGTATTCTTCACGGACAGCCGCAAAATATTCGTCAGGAGTGTCGAGTGCGCCGATTGCCGCAATCTGTCCGATTACAGGTGGGCAGAGACGGGCCTGTGCGAATTTGAGGGCGGCTGCCATCACCTCCTTGTTGTGTGATACTATGCATCCGATACGGGCACCGCAAAGATTGTATCTCTTTGATACCGAATCCACGAGAATTATATTCTGGTCGAGGTCAGGTATGTTCATCGCAGAGAAATGAGGCTCGTCGGTGTAGCAGAATTCACGGTAAACCTCGTCCGAGATGAGGAAGAGGTCATGCCTGCGGGCTACGTCTCCGAGGGCCAGCATGTTTTCCTTTGAATAAAGTGTTCCGCACGGGTTTCCAGGGTTGCATACGAGTATGGCCTTGGTCCTGTCCGTGATGGCCTTCTCGAATTCCTCGATAGGAGGTACCTGGAATCCTTTCCTGATGTCAGTTGGAATTGCCTTCAGGGTGATGCCGTTCATGAAGGCGAACGTGTTGTAATTGGTATAGAACGGCTCCAGTACGATTACTTCATCACCGGGGTTGCAGGTGATTTCAAGAGCAAGGTTGACACTTTCGCTTCCTGCAACTGTGACGAGCAGCTCGGGAACTTCGATGTCTATGCCGATTTTCTTGTAATATTTGTTCACGAGGCCTTCCCTCAATTCAATAAGACCTGCAGAATTGGAGTAGGATACATGTGTGAGACCATTGTTGCGGATGGCATCCAGGGCGCAGTCCGGAGATTTTATGTCCGGTTGTCCGATGTTCAGGTGATAAACTTTCACACCTTCCTTTTTGGCTTTGTCAGCCAATGGAACGAGTTTTCTGATTGCTGATGCGGGCATCTGCACCGCCTTCTCTGAAATTGTAGCCATTACTTTATAGATTCTTTATATGTTTATGGTATGCCGGTTGAAAAACCGGTGCAAAGATAAACATAATTTTTCGTGATACTATTGCTGATTTTATTATCTTTGCGCCCGACTTAACAAAATAACAACAACAATTTTATGGCAACATTTAGACAAAGGGCTTTGAATGAGGCTGCAACTCATCAAACCGGACGATTTTTCGTCGAGGAGGGACCTGTATCCAAGTATTTCGGCAGGAATGTGTTTGACCTGGACAAAATGCGTGTTTATATGTCCCAGCAGGCTTATGAGGCTGTCCTTGCGTCTGTGAAATTCGGTGCCAAGCTTGACAGAAGGTTCTCCAACGAGATTGCTTCCGGCATGAAGGCTTGGGCCATCGAGATGGGTGCGACCCATTACACCCACCTTTTCCAGCCGCTTACCGATGCGACAGCAGAGAAACATGAGGCTTTCATCGCCGTCAAGGACGGCAAGGCATTCGAAAAATTCAACGGCAGCGCCCTTGTCCAGCAGGAGCCGGACGCCTCCAGCTTCCCCAATGGAGGTCTTCGCAACACATTCGAGGCAAGGGGTTATTCCGCATGGGACCCGTCTTCGCCTGTCTTCATCATGGACGGCACTCTTTGTATCCCGTCAGTTTTCGTCTCCTATACAGGAGAGGCTCTTGATACAAAGGTTCCGAACCTCAAATCCCTCCAGGCGCTCAGCGCTGCGGCGACATCTGTCGCAAATCTCTTTGACGACAGCGTGAAAGCCGTTTCAGTGAACCTCGGACTTGAGCAGGAATATTTCCTCGTTGACGAGGCACTCTACAATGCAAGGCCAGACCTCATGCTCACCGGCAGGACCGTCATCGGCCATACTTCAGCCAAGGACCAGCAGCTTGAAGACCATTATTTCGGCGCTATCCCTTCAAGGGTAAGCTCTTTCATGAAGGACTTCGAGACCGAGGCATACAAGCTCGGCATCCTGCTCCAGACCCGTCACAACGAAGTGGCCCCGAACCAGTTCGAATGTGCTCCGGTCTTCTGTGAGGCCACCAAGGCAATAGACCAGAACATGATGCTAATGATTCTCATGCAGAAAGTTGCGGAGAAGCATCATCTGAAAGTCATCTTCCATGAGAAGCCTTTCGACGGAGTAAACGGTTCCGGAAAACACTGCAACTGGTCAATGATGACCGACACCGGTGTAAACCTTCTTTCTCCTGGCAAGACACCTACAAAGAACCTCCAGTTCCTGTCATTCTATGCTTCAGTGGTGAGGGCTGTCTACAAGCATCATTACCTCCTCATGACATCAGTTGCTACTCTCAGCAACTCATACCGTCTCGGAGGACATGAGGCACCTCCAGCAGTGATGTCCATATTCTCAGGTTCGACCCTTTACGGAGTGTTCCAGGCCATTCTCAACATGAAGGACCTGAACGAAGAATCCGTATCCCAGGAATCAATAAAGATAGTCAACTCCATACCTGAAATCTTCCCTGATAACACTGACCGCAACAGGACTTCTCCTTTCGCATTCACCGGTAACCGTTTCGAGTTCCGCGCTGTAGGATCGTCACAGAATGTGGCATCAGCTGTTTATGTGGTCAACTCCGCAGTTGCTGAAAGCCTCAAGGAGTTCCGTGCAGAAGTCGATGCACTCGAGGCTTCAGGAGAGGAGCGTTCTGCAGCTGTCATGGCCGTGGTACGCAAATTTATAAGCGAGTCCAAGGACATCATGTTCGAGGGCAACGGCTACAGCAAGGAATGGGAGGAAGAGTCTCAGAGAAGGGGACTCCGCGCTGTGAAGAATGTGCCTGAGGCATACGACATATACAACGACAAGGCTACCGTAGCTCTCTTTGACGGACTCGGAGTGCTTGCACCGAATGAGGTGGAGGCACGTTTCGAGATTCTCAACGAGACCTATGTCAAGAAACTCCAGATTGAGGCCCGAGTCATCGGTGACATCTGCCTCAATCATGTGATTCCGGCAGCCGTGAGATATCAGAACATCCTGATTGAGAACGTGAAGGGAGTCAAGGACATCTTCGGAGAGGGTTTCATGGATGTATGCCAGTCCGAAATCCGTACTTTGAAGAAGATTTCCAAGTATATCAACGACATATCAGTGGATGTCGCCGCTCTTGTCGATGCCCGCAAGAAGGCCAACAAGATTGAGGACATAGCCGAAAGGGCGAAGGTCTATTCACATGAGGTCAAGGATATGATGGACAAGGTGCGCTACAGTGCAGACCACCTTGAGATGATTGTCGATGATGAAATGTGGCCTCTGCCTAAATACAGGGAGCTTCTGTTCTTTTAACGGACAGAATTCCTGAATAATGACAGAAATAATGTTTTTGGAAAGTATAGCACCGGAAGAAATAGACAAGCTCGAATTTGCCTCGTTCCCAGGCAAGATTGAGGTAATAGACAGTGTCGGCTCTGAATTCAACAGAGCCGTCACTTATCTGCGTTCACAGAAGATAATAGGTTTTGACACGGAGACCCGTCCATGTTTCTCCCCGGGTCAGCCCCGTTATGGTGTGGCGCTCCTCCAGCTTTCCGGTCCGGAGAAGGCTTTCCTTTTCAGAATCAACAATATGGGTATGCACAGGAGGCTGTGCAACCTGCTTGCCAACGACAAGGTGATAAAGGTAGGTGCCGCCATCCACGATGACATCAGGGGCTTGCAGAAACACAGGGATTTCGTACCCGCCGGTTTCGTGGACCTTCAAAAGATCGTGTGGGAATGGGGCATCCGTGACAAGAGCGTCAAGAAAATGTCTGCAATAATCCTCGGATTCCGGATTTCCAAGACTCAGCAGCTTTCGAACTGGGAGGCGGAGACCCTTTCCGAGTCGCAGTGCAAATATGCCGCAACTGATGCATGGGTCTGCCGCGAGATGTACCTGAAGCTGCAGCGTTCCCGGAAATGTCCGTTAGAAGAAACAGTATAAGTCTATGATAAAGGTGATATTGAAGAAGGGCAGGGAGGAATCTCTCTTCCGTTTCCATCCATGGGTGTTTTCCGGTGCCATTGCCCAGGTTGCTGGGAAACCGTCGGAGGGTGACATCGTTGGTGTACATTCTTCTGAAGGGGAATTCCTTGCCTGCGGTCACTGGCAGGTTGGATCTATAGCTGTGCGCATCCTCAGCTTCGATGACAGTGCATTGAGACCGGATTTCTGGGAGACCATGCTTTCAAGAGCTCTTTCAGTAAGGAAGGCGGTCGGGCTTGCCGACAGTGCATTGACCAACTGCTATCGTCTCGTGCATGGAGAGGGTGACAATCTGCCTGGTCTTATAGTGGATTATTATGACGGCGTATGTGTGCTCCAGGCGCATTCCGTGGGAATGTTCCGCGCCAAGAAGCAGATTTCGGAAGCGTTGAAGAAAGTCTATGGAGATTCACTCAAGGCAGTATATGACAAGAGTTCAGGAACAGCTCCGTTCAAGGCTGGCCTCGAACTGATTGACGGCTACCTCTACAGAAAGGATGGATTCTCCGACAACGAGGCAGTGGTCCTTGAGAACGGCCATAAGTTCTATGTGAACTGGACGGAAGGCCAGAAGACAGGATTCTTCCTTGACCAGAGGGACAACAGGGCATTGGTCGGAAGCGTTGCCGAGGGAAGGAACGTCCTCAATCTGTTCTGCTATACAGGAGGTTTTTCCATTTATGCCCTGAGCAATGGTGCCGCCCATGTCGATTCCGTTGACAGTTCGTCGAGGGCCATGGCAATGGTGGACAGGAATGTCGCACTGAACGGTTTCGATGCGTCGCGCCATACCAGCCTGTGCTGTGACGCAATCGATTATCTGAAGTCATGCCCAGAAGGCAAATACGACCTCATGATAGTCGATCCTCCTGCATTCGCAAAGCATCGCGGGGTCCTCAGGAATGCTCTCAGGGCATATCAGAGGCTCAATGCGGCAGCCATATCCAAGGTGGCCCCCGGAGGTCTTGTATTCACTTACAGCTGCTCCCAGGTAGTGGACAAGGAGGCATTTGCTCTTGCCGTGTTCTCTGCTGCAGCCCAGACCGGAAGAAGCGTCCGCATACTGGACCGTCTCAACCAGCCTGCAGACCATTCAGTGAACATATATCATCCTGAAGGAGAGTACCTCAAAGGGCTGCTTCTGTATGTGGAATAGGATCCGCTATGTCGTGCTCATCAGACTGCGGTTATGTCGTAAGGGATGGTAAAATCGTATATTCCGTGACTCCAAGACCGGCAGTAAAATAGTCCTGTCACATTTGAAACGGAATATGCATCTAATATGATGCGATAAAAAACGGTTAATGCTTGACATGAAAAAATTTTTATTTATTATCTTGATATTTGCCGATATGGCAATCATGTCTGCTCAGCAGAAAAGGGATACATTGTATTTCAGGGATGGAAGAATCGAAGGGGTGGACATCTCTTCAAGCTACAAGGACAGAATCGAGTTTGTCTACCCTGATGAATTGACAATCAATTATTTGGATAAATCAGAAATCACCAGGATAATTTACAGGAGTGGAAGAGAAGAAATCTGCGGAGCCAAAATTGCGAAATTGACGCACCGGAGCAGAAAATCAGATTTGCCTCCATATAAGGGAACTCACAGTTTTGAAATCGGAGTCGGCGTGAACGCTTACGGAATCCTTGGGGCGGTAGGAGGACCGGGCAGATATGTGGGCCCGGGAGCATATTTTGAATACAGATATGCATTCGCAGAACATTTCGACATCGGAGCACAACTTAATTACAAATACGGTAAAGGCCATTCTGCGGACTTCGGAGATGATATGCAATCTTATGGATTCACCTGTAATCAGATAGCATTCAAAGCCACTGCCGATTATGATGTTTGCCCGTCCCGTCTTGCCAGCCCTTACATCGGTGTGGGCCTCGGAGTCGGCGGAATCTTCGAGAAGACTACAGAAGGCAGGAAATCAAAAGAACCATACGGGACCTTCTGCCCGAGGATTGGTGTGAGGGTGTGGAAATTCACATTGTCATTGGAAGTTGACCTTGCCTACAACGGAAGATACGGATTCCTGACCACCCCTACATCCACAGCTTTGAGCCTCGGCTTCAGATTTTGACACTGTGTGATTCTTTTGATTGGATTGCTTCTGTCCTTGCATAAGTGCTCCAAAAGCAGGCTTTAATAAGGAATCTTGTCGGTCTTGGAGTCCCATTTGCGGAATGCTCTCAGGGCTTCGTTCCTCATGAAATGCTCACACTGGATGGAGCGGTCCTTATAGGCAACCTCCAGCTGGTCGTAGATGAATGAGTCGTCGAAGTCGATTGCCTTGGCGTCATCCTTCGTGTTGCCGTAGCACAGCCTGGTGATTCCTGCCCAGTAGATTGCACTGAGGCACATCGGACAAGGCTCGCATGAACTGTAGATTGTACATCCGGCAAGTGAGAACGTCCCGAGCTTGGCGCAGGCCTGTCTTATGGCCATAACCTCGGCATGTGCGGTAGGGTCTGTGTTGGGAACCACCCTGTTGGCACCTGTCGCAATGACTTCACCGTCCTTTACTATGACGGCTCCGAACGGACCGCCTCCGTTGTCAATATTCTCTTCAGAAAGCCTAATGGCCATTTCCATGAACTTGGCGTCCTCAGCCGAAAAATCTGTCTTTTCAGGCAGTCCCTTTGCATTGGCCCTGCCGTTGTCGTATGTGTTTTCTGTCATAATTTTATATAGTCGATTAATTTTATGAATGTCATTTAAGCCAGTCGCAGGATGACGTGTTTCCTGCAATCCAGACGGTGTCACCAGTCCTGAAGCGGAAATCAGCCTTAGGGTTGGCGATAAATTCTCCGTCGCGCATCACGCTTATCATCATGCATTGGAAATCGGCGAGAGAGCACTCTTTCAGGGCTTTACCTGTCAGATATGATTCGTCTGAAAGCGTGAAGGAATCTACGGTGAACTCTTCCTTTCCATTTGAATCCTCAATCTTCGGCACGGAATCTTCAATGATTGCCTTGAGCCTGGACAACTGCTCCGTGGTTCCGACAGCAAGCAGCCTGTCGAAAGGATAGATGCGCACGTCGGATGACGGAATTATTATGTTCCTGTCCCCTCTGGCAATCTTTATTATGCTGGCACCGCTTTCCTGGCGGATAGGAACGCTTCTGAGGCGATGTCCCGTGAATTCGGAATTCTGCGGCAGCATGATCGCTTCGATATGGACATCGTATCCTTTCATCCTTTCGTTGAATGACGTAGTCACGGGAGCAAGCTTCCTTGTCCGGTTCTCCTTGCTGGTGAGGTTGGCGAAGAATTGTTTTTCGAGTCTTGAATATTTCCTGAAGAAATAACGTCCGGACATGATAAGGATGAAGCCTCCTATTACGATTGCGAGGATTGCCCATCCTGAAAGGGTAATTCTTGCGGCAATGACTCCGAGAATGGCGCTTATGGCCATGAACACCCTCGCAAGGATGATTCCGAAGATAGGCAGAATGTTCTTGTCACTTTCCTTCAGGAGTTTGATGACATGGGACGAACCGGAAGGACTGACTCCGAGGCCATATATGAACGGAGAGATGGCTACTAGAGTGACAGTCATGCTGATGGCAGTTACGGTCTTCTCCGTGAGGTCCGGGAAGAATCTTGTCAGCAAGTCCGGCAGATAGTTCTTTGTGAGAAGGTCGACAGCGAGTATGAGCACGCCATAGACTATGGTCCTGATGAGGAATGTCTTGAGCAGGAGCTTCCATTCGCTCTGCTCGGCAACCGTCGAAGACTCTTTCCTTTCCTGTCCGATATGGTTGAGCAGCTTCTCCGGAAGATGTTTCTGGAGGAATCTGTATGCCGGGTCGGAAAGCTTTATCATGTACGGAGCAATGAAAGTCGTGATGACAGACACTGCAATTATGACTGGATATATGAACTCCCTCATAACCCCGAGCGAACATCCCACACCTGCAATGATGAATCCGAATTCACCGAGCTGTGCCAGACTGAATCCTGCGTGAACCGCATTCTCGAGACCTTTGCCGGCTATTATGGCTCCGATTGTAACGAACAATATGTCAGAGATGAAGATGAGGATTGTGATGATGAGGATAGTCCCCCAATGCTCTGCAATCACGGCAGGGGAGACCATCATTCCGACAGATACGAAGAACACCGCTCCGAAGAGGTCCTTGATAGGTGTTACAAGTTTCTCAATCCTTTCTGATTCAATGGTTTCTGCAAGAATGGAACCCATTACGAAAGCTCCGAGCGCAGAAGAGAAGCCAACCCCTTCGGCGAATGCAACCATTGCCAGGCAGAGACCGATGCTGACTATCAGCAGAATCTCGTCATTGATGTATTTGCCGAATCTCTTGAGCAGGGTTGGGATGAGGTAAATTCCCACGAGGAACCACAATATGAGGAAGAAAGCCAACTTGCCCAGATTGAAAAGCATCTCTCCTCCAGCGAATTTGTTGGATACGGCGAGGGATGACAGGAGCACCATCAGGAGGATGGCAATCATGTCCTCGATTATGATGGTGCCGAAGACAATCGGCGCATAGGGCTTGTTCTTCAGCCCCATTTCATCGTAGGACTTGATGATCACCGTGGTCGAGGACATCGAGAGCAGTCCGCCGAGGAAGATGCTCTCCATCGTGGACCACGACATCGCCATTCCGGTCAGGAATCCGAGTATGAAGACTCCGAGGAACTTGCTCGCCGTTGTTATGAGAGCTGGCCCTCCCACACGGACCAGCTTCTTGAAACTGAATTCAAGTCCGAGACCGAACATCAGGAAGATGATTCCGATTTCTGACCATTGATTCACAGCTTCCGTGCTCGTTATTCCGAAATAGAAGCCGATGTTGGGACCGATGAGGAATCCGGCTATGATGTATCCGAGTACTGAAGGCTGTTTCAGGGCCTTGGATATGATTGTGAATATGCCGGCGGAAATCAGAATCACCGCCAGGTCTCTGGCTAAAGTTATTTCTTCATTCATGGTTTGGGGATGTTTCAGGTTCTTCTAAAGTGAAGACAGGAATCCGAATGAACTGTGCCACCATCCGTTTTCGAGTTCGTTTCGGCTGATCATGAAATTCAGGAGCCCGCAGTCGTAAATCTGGAGCTCGTCCAGGCAGTCAGCTTCAGAATCTATCTGAAGGAGATTGATATGGGATGGAAATGAATCCCGTGCGTCAGCGCTGAACGGCAGTCCGAGCAGTTTAAGTCCGTCTTCCCCTTCCTCGCATGTCGAAAACTCGATTTTGAGAGGTGGCTGGGACAGGGGCTCGTCATCGTCATCCACCATTATATATGATTCGAAAGTCTCAGGATTGACGCTCCTGGCATATTTCACCTTCACTGCTCCTTTCGGCCATCTGCCAATGCCGTTGTGATATGGGGTCTCGAAGCCGAGGTATTCGTCAATCGCGGCGAAGAAATACAGCATGCCTTCTTCCGGCAGGCCGCTTCCCGGGCAGAGGGATGCGATGTCGGCACAATCTATCTGGCAGATGAAGGTCAAGGGATATTCTTCTCCGTCTTCTCCCTTGACCATTGGATATGTCATTTCAGCTGGCATATCCGGATCGCCCCACCATTTGCTGCAGCAGAAAAGCCTTGAATCTGTTTCTGACAATGATATTCTGATTGCCATTATTTCTTGTCCTTGTAAGTCCTTCTGTAGATCTCAAATCCATCGGAACCTGAGCCTGAAGACTCTCCGTCGTCATTTCTGGAATTGTAAACAACGATGGTAATACCGCTCAAATCCAGAAGACTGCAATACTCCGGATCATTCTCAGCATCGGAAATAGCCTTTTCAACGGCGTTCTTTACAAGTTTGTCGCAATCAGCCTTGTTACCGTTAATAATCCATACTGAGCTGAGAGGCTTTGCAATTTTTTCCATCTCTGCATCGATCTTAGCCTCTCCGAGAGATGCCATCTGCCACGTCATGCTTGCACCTGTCGAAGTTTCAGGAGCGGGCTTGATTGTGTAAATGAAATCACCTGTAACAATAGGTTTGCAGGAATTCATGGCGAGAGCCATCACAAAGGCAACAGCCGCAAATAAAATCTTTTTCATGATAAATAGATTTTGTGTTAATAAAGAATAAGAATTATAGAATGTTTAAACTCTGTTCCTTGATCTTTTCAAGCTCATCCTTCATCCTGACGACATATTTCTGGATCTCGGTATGGTTGGCCTTCGAGCCGGTGGTATTGATTTCTCGTCCCATTTCCTGTGCAATGAAACCAAGCTTCTTTCCAGGAAACTCCTCATTTTCTAGCGTATCGATGAAATATTTGCAATGCTGTCTCAACCTTACGCGCTCTTCGTTGATGTCGAGTTTCTCCAGATAAAATATCATTTCCTGCTCAAGGCGGCTCTGGTCAGGCTCGGCCTTCAGTTCCGCAAAACGGCTCAAAATTTTTTCCCTGATCTGCACCGTCCTCTCTGTCTCGAATTTCTCTATTTCTGCCGAGAACCCGAGTATGTTGGCAACCTTGGCCTTCACGTCGTCGCTCAGGACTGCGCCTTCCCTGGCCCTGAATGCATTGATGTTGGCAAGGGCTTCGTCAATGCAGGCTTCGACGGCAGGCCAGTTCTCGTCCGTGATGACATCCTGCTTGCGGGAATCGATTACGTCCGGCATCCTCAGAATCGTGGCAATCAGGTCATTGGGATTGCTGTTCCAAAGGTTGACCGCTCCAATTTTCGACCCGAGACTGCTGATCTGCCTGTAATATTCCATGGCAAGATCCATGTTTATCTGCTTGGCATTATCCGCGGCATTGGGCTCATAAGTGATGAAAAAATCTATGTTGCCTCGATTTAATGATGATGCAATCTTTTGTCTGACAATGATTTCCTTGTCTTTAGGGAGAAGGGCTGTCTTTATGCTAATGTCGGCTGTCTTGCCGTTCAGCGAACGGATTTCAACAGTGATCTTGCCTGATTCGAGATATGTTTCGGCTTTCCCGTAGCCTGTCATTGATTTTACCATATATGAATAGTACATTAAAAACTTACTCAAGTTTTGCTCCTGCGAAACACAAATACCTTATTTCGATGGGCAAAAATAAGGTTTTTTATCTATATTTGCGAGATTATTTGCGATAAATGGAAAGACGGCTCAGGCCGTGCCGCTGAAATGGATAATAATATATCGAATTATATGGAAGATCTGAACAAAGAAACGACAGAAACCAGGAATCTGAATTTCCTGGAGGAAATCATAGAGTCGGACCTGGCATCCGGCAAGTGTGAAAGCATAATGACCCGTTTCCCACCGGAACCGAACGGCTATCTTCATATCGGACACGCAAAAAGCATCTGCATCAATTTCGGTCTCGCTAAGAAATATGGCGGCAAGACCAACCTCCGCTTTGACGACACCAATCCTGTCAAGGAAGATACCGAATATGTGGACTCCATCAAGGAGGACATCAAATGGCTCGGCTTCGAATGGGAGAATGAAAGATATGCCTCTGACTATTTCGACCAGCTTTATGAATGGGCTGAACTCTTGATACAGAAAGGATTGGCTTATGTGGACGACCAGACCCAGGAGGAAATACGTGCAGGCAGGGGAACAGTCCAGGTGCCTGGAACCGAAAGCCCTTGGCGCAATCGCAGCATCGAGGAAAACCTTCGCCTGTTCAGGGAAATGAGGGACGGAAAATATGCTGACGGAGAGAAAGTGCTCCGTGCCAAGATTGACATGGCCCATCCGAACATGCTTTTCCGCGACCCGCTTCTGTACAGGATCATCCATACCGACCATCACCGCACAGGCAACAAATGGTGCATCTACCCTATGTATGACTTTGCACATGGCCAGTCAGACTCGATTGAGCATATCACGCATTCAATATGTACCCTCGAGTTCGATGTACACAGGCCTCTCTATGACTGGTTCATCGAGAAACTCGGCATCTTCCCTTCACACCAGTACGAATTTGCCCGCCTGAACCTCACCTATACCGTGATGTCCAAGCGCAAACTTCTCGAACTCGTGAAGAACCATTTTGTAAGCGGCTGGGATGATCCGCGTATGCCTACCATCTGCGGTATTAGGCGCAGAGGCTATACCCCGGAATCAATCAGGATGTTCGCAGAGAAGGTCGGAGTTGCCAAGAGGGAGCAGCTGATTGACCTCCAGCTCATGGAATGGTGCGTGCGTCAGGACCTTAACGAACGTTCCAACAGATACATGGTGGTCCAGGACCCTGTCAAGGTCACCATCACGAACTGGGAGAAAGGCAAGGTGGAATGGTTCGACGCTCCGCTTAATCCGGCAGATCCTGAAGGACCTTCACGCAAGGTTCCTTTCACTGGTGAGGTATATATCGAGAGAAACGACTTTATGGAGGAGCCACCTAAGAAATATTTCCGTCTCAAACCTGACGGAGAAGTGCGCCTCAAATATACCTATATTATTAAATGTCAGGAAGTAATAAAGGATGCCGAAGGCAATATCACAGAAATCCGATGCACATACGATCCGACTTCCAAGCCGGGAGCAGGGGAGTGGCGCAGTGTCAAAGGCACTATTCACTGGGTTTCTACCGAGCATGCTAGGGAAATCGAGCTGAGGCTTTATGACAAGCTCTTCACCGAGGCGGAGATGGGCTCAATTCCGGAGGGCCAGGACTATAAGAACTACCTCAATCCGGATTCGCTTGTAATCGGGAAGGGATTGGCCGAGCCTGCCCTGCTTGAAGACAATTCCGGTATTGCTGTCCAGTTCGAGCGTGTCGGATATTTCTTCAAGGATCCGGACAGCACTCCTGACCATTTCGTTTTCAACAAGACTACTTCCCTTAAGGACAGTTTCAAGTTCTGACAAGGGGGATGAAAATATGACCGGCCTGCTTCTGATGATGGAAGCAGGCCGGTTGTGTTTTGGGTAGATCTCTCCGTGCGGCCTTCGGCCTTAGTCGAGATGACAGGCAATGGCGTCTGCAACGGCCGCCATGTCACATTTCGCGCTGCTGAAAGCCTGCGGGAAGGCGATTCCCTCTTGAAGAAGGCTGAGCCCTGATGCAAGAGCCTTCTCCTGAAGCTGCTTCACGCTTGCTGCAGCCCAGGTGTAGGAACCGAATGCAAAGAAACGCCTTGCCTTGACTCCTCTGGATGCAATTGCTTCCATGAAACCGATTGCAGGAGGGAAGATTCCGCCATTGTATGTCGGGGCTCCGACAGCCACTGTGTCGTATTTGAAAAGATCCTTGATGGCTCCGGACATGCCGAGGTCAGATGCAACGCCATCCCCGAGACAGAGATCGTGCAGACCATAAGGGATTCCACGATTTTCAAGTGCGGCTGCAAGCGCTTTGGCTGCCTTTTCGGTGTTACCGTACATGGAGCTGTAAGCTATGCAGACTCCTTTTTCCACTTCTCCTTTGCTGAGCCTGTCATACAATGCCACGACTTCGGCTGCCTGGGATGTCCAGACTGGACCGTGTGTGCTGCAGATTCTCTTGACGGGAAGTCCGCCGAGCTTTTTAAGAGCAGCCTGCACGGGAGCTCCGTATTTTCCTACGATGTTGGAATAATATCTTATCATTTCCTCCCTGAACTCATCCAGACAACTGCCTCCGCAGACAGTTGCTCCGTGCAGATGGCCTTCACCGAATGTCCCTTCAGGGCAATCTACAGCTCCGAAAGTACCGAACGCATCACCGGAGAACAGTGTACCTTCCTCTTCGAGCCATGTCATCATGGTCTCAGGCCAGTGAACCATCGGAGTCATATGGAATTGCAGAGAACAGGAACCGAGGGACAGGCTTTCACCGTCCTTTACCACAATGATGGATTCCTGTGATATCCCGTGATATCCGCAAATCATCGGAACTGCCTTTGGGCTGGTGACGATTCTTATATCAGGCCAAATCTCCATAACTTTCTTAATAAGAGACGAATGATCTGGCTCCATATGGTTGACTATCAGGTAGTCAAGAGAGCGCCCGTCGAGAGCTTCCTTGATTTTTCCGATATATTCTTCCTCAAAGTTTCCGTCTGCGGTGTCGATAAGCGCTACTTTCTCGTCTGCTACAATATACGAATTGTAGGTAACACCGTAAGGAAGAGGCCAAAGGCCTTCAAATTTCTTTTTTTCATAGTCGGTTACTCCGACATAAATGATTCTTCTTGATATGTTGCTCATTTTACACTGTAATTTCTATTTTAAGACAGGAAGGAGAACGATTTCCTCGGTGGCAAGCCTCAGCTTGAGCCATTCCGTAAGTTTTATCTGCTCGTCCGTTCTGAGTGAATCCGTACATCCCGGAATCACGAGCAGGCAATTGGCCAGACTGTCTTTTGCAACATACGCGCCACGTGCGATGTAGATATCCTCCACCTGAGGATAAGACAGACTGATTTCCTTCTGAATCTGCGAGTATGGAATCTCCTCGGCCTTGAGCATCTTAAGCTCGTCCTTCAGCCTCTGTATCTCGTTGTCCTTTCGGCTGATTTCCGAGTCAGTCCTTTCGAAGAGGCTCTTCACGACCTCCATTTGGTCGGCCTCCTCTGCAGTGGCATGTTCGCTGATTATCAGCTGGTTCTCCTTGATACCATATTCAATGGCACTTGCCGTGAGATTTCCCCTCGCTGACTGGCTCAGCGGCTCACCGGTGAAGAACACCTCGATCTTTGAACCGTCAACATGGCTGATTTTGTAATCATAGAGGATGCATTTCTCAATCGACCTGTTATGCTCAACGAACGCGACTGCCTTGTCTTCAAAATTGTTCTGTTTCACAAGCAGGACTGCAGACCATATGCTCGGAACTATGAATATTACTATAAGGATGTAGGATACAATTTTGGTCCTCTTCCCGATTTTCTCGTCGGTGAATTGTACTTGCTTGAATTTCAAATATTTGACCATTGTATAGGTCGCAAGCATAATGAAGAGGCAGTTGATAATGAAGAGATAGAGAGCACCGATAAAATAATGGAAGTTGCCGCTCGCCAGACCGAAGCCGGCAGTACAGAGAGGAGGCATCAACGCCGTTGCGATGGCCACTCCTGAGAATACCGTACCCTTCTCCTTGCGGCACTGCTCGAAAATTCCTGCGAAGCCGCCGAACAGAGCTATCAGCACATCGTAGATGGTAGGATTGGTCCTTGCAAGGAGCTCCGTAGGATTTGCAAGGCTGAGAGGGGTGATCAGGAAGTAGATGAAAGAAGCAAGGAGACTGATTCCCATCATTACGAGGAGGTTCTTACCCGCCGACTTCATCAGCTGGAAATCATTGATTCCCAGTCCGAGACCAAGTCCGAAGATAGGACCCATCAGAGGGGAGATGAGCATTGCGCCGATAATCACCGGAATGGAGTTTACGTTCAATCCGACGGATGCAATCACTATGGCGATGGCAAGGATCCATGCATTCGGGCCCCTGAAATAGATGTTGCCTCTGATTGCCTTCTCGGCCGATTCGGTATCAATATGTTCTGAAATGTCCAGAACCGTTTTCACTGTTTGCACAAAAGAGTTCCAAAAAGCCATAAAATGAAATTTTAGGTCGCAAATTTAGCAAAAAAATGCAGTATTATTCATATATTCGCAGAATGGGCCGGGCAAAATATAAATGATGGAAACAAGTCAGGCCGCAACCACATAATATACAGGCTATGGAAAAATATATCTTATCCCTCGACCAGGGAACGAGCAGTTCCCGTGCAATCGTCTTCAACTCTGACGGTACACCGGTCTCAGTCTCACAGAAGGAGTTCACCCAGTATTTCCCCCAGCCGGGATGGGTGGAGCACAATCCGATGGAAATATGGTCTTCGGAGGCTGCCGTAATTGCGGAGTCCATAAGCGCTATCGGCCTTACAGGCAAGGATATAGCGGCCATCGGAATCACCAATCAGAGGGAGACGACAATCGTATGGGATGCAGAGACCGGCATACCGGTATATAACGCCATCGTATGGCAGGACCGCAGGACTTCTGAATACTGCGACTCATTGAAGGCCGAAGGGCTCACCGACTTCATCAGGGCGAAGACCGGCCTTATCATCGATGCATATTTCAGTGCTACGAAGATACGCTGGATACTGGAGAATGTCCCGGGAGCGAGACACAGGGCTGAGGAAGGCAAGCTGCGTTTCGGAACAGTCGATACATGGCTCGTATGGATGCTGACCAGGGGACAGGTCCATGTAACAGATGTGTCGAATGCGTCAAGGACGATGCTTCTGAACATCCATACCCTGCAATGGGACGACGAGCTTCTTGAGCTGTTCGGCATTCCTGAGTCCATGATGCCTCAGGTAAAGTCTTCCAGTGAGATATATGGCCATACCAAGACCACATTGTTTGCTCATGAAATACCTGTTGCCGGCATCGCCGGAGACCAGCAGGCCGCTCTTTTCGGCCAGATGTGCATAGAGCCCGGTGCAGTGAAGAACACTTACGGAACCGGATGCTTCCTTCTGATGAACAGTGGTACGAAGCCGATAATGTCATCCAACAATCTGCTGACCACGGTGGCATGGAAAATCGGGGATACAGTCAACTATGCTCTTGAGGGCAGCATTTTCGTGGCAGGATCAGTGGTCCAGTGGCTGCGTGACGGCCTCGGCTTGATCAAGTCCTCTGCCGAAGTGGAGGCTCTTGCGACAAGCGTGCCTGACAACGGAGGCGTTTATTTCGTACCTGCCCTCACAGGCCTCGGGGCACCTTATTGGGACCAGTATGCCAAAGGAAACATAAGCGGAATCACCCGTGGCACAACCGCGGCCCATATTGCCCGCGCCGCTCTCGAAGGAATCGCTTTCCAGACAATGGACATAGTCGGAGCGATGCGCAGGGACGCAGGTATTGACCTGAAGGAACTGAAGGTGGACGGAGGAGCATCCCGCAACAATTTCCTGATGCAGTTCCAGGCCGATATCCTGTCGACAACTGTCATAAGACCGGAAGTTACTGAGACCACGGCCCTCGGAGCCGCATACCTTGCCGGACTTGCAGTCGGATATTGGGACAGCCTGGATGCAGTCAAACGGCAGTGGAGGCAGGAAGCTTCATTCGTGCCGTCGATTTCGCAGGAGCACAGGGATGCCTTGCACCAGGGATGGCGCGAGGCCGTTGTGAGAACTTTAAGTGGCAAATAATCAAATAGTTGAACTATGACTCTATTTTCAAAATGTATATTCGAGTTCCTTGGAACAATGGTATTGATTCTTCTTGGTGACGGAGTGGTAGCTTCCAATCTCCTGAACAAATCCAAGGGACAGGGTGGTGGATGGATAGTCGTCACAATGGCATGGGGATTCGCTGTCATGTGCGGAGTATTCGTGGCAGGGACGTATAGCGGAGCCCATCTGAATCCTGCCGTTAGCCTCGGTCTCGCAATAGCAGGACATTTCGAATGGGGATATGTTATACCTTATATAATAGCCCAGATGCTAGGCGGATTTGCCGGAGCCCTCCTGGTCTATGTTTTCTACAAGGACCATTTCGATGCCACCGACGATCCCGATGCAAAGCTCGGAATCTTCTGCACCATGCCTGCAATCAGGAACAACTGGCGCAATTTCCTGTGTGAGTTCATCGGAACATGGCTTCTTGTCTATGTCATCCTGCTTTTCTCCCACACGGAGAATGTACCACAGGTCGGAATGGGCAGCATGGGAGCCTTTCCTGTGACAATGCTGATCATGGCAATCGGCATGTCCCTAGGCGGTGCTACAGGCTATGCCATCAATCCGGCCCGCGACCTTGCTCCTCGTTTCGCGCATTTCATTCTCCCTATAAAGGGAAAGAGAGACAGTGGATGGAGTTATTCATGGATACCGGTTGCCGCTCCGCTTTGCGGTGCCGCATTCGCTGCTCTTACCCATTATCTTGTTTTCTTGATAACTGCTTGATAATAAAACTGTCATGGTAAAGATTCATTGCTTGAACACGGACACGTGCAAGGTTTTCCAGGAAGGCACTACATTGCTTGACATGGTGGATTCATTCGATTTCCCGAAACCATATCCAATCCTTGCCGCAAAGGTGAACAATGTCGTCCAGGGCTTGAAATACAGGGCCTTCAACAGCAGGGACGTGGAGTTTCTCGACTATACTTCATATTCAGGCCGCAGCGTATATTGCAGGTCGCTTTGCTTTTTGCTGTGCAAGGCAGCCAAGGATATATATCCGGACTGCAGCATTGTGCTCCGCCGTCCTATCTCGAAGGGATATTTTTGCTCCATAACCAAGGGGGACTCTTCAGAGTTCAATGCAGACGACCTGAATAAGGTGATTGAAAGAATGAATGCCATAGTGGAGGCCGACATTCCTTTCCGCCGTCATGAGGTCCGTCTCGAAGAGGCAATCGAGCTTTTCGCCTCCCTCGGATACACCGACAAGGTGAAACTTCTCCAGACATCTTCTGACGTATATGTGAATTATTACACTCTCGAGGATACTCCGGACTATTATTATGATGCTCTTGTATCGAGCACTGGATATCTCAAGGTATGGAGTCTGTCAATGTACAGGGGAGGACTCATCCTGCGTGTACCGGACAGGCATGTCCCCGAGCAGCTTGCACCTTTCGTTGAGCAGCCCAAGACATTCGACGTCTTTGCCGAAAGCCTCAAGTGGAACAAAATCATGGGGCTGTCCAATGCAGGTGACGTTAACATGGCATGCCGAAGGGGAGAGGCACCTGACCTGATTAAGGTTGCGGAGGCGCTGCAGGAGAAGAAAATCGTTCAGATTGCCGAGGAAATAGACCGCAGGCTTCATTGCGATGACCCTGTCAGAATCGTACTCATCACCGGACCGAGCAGCAGCGGAAAATCGACATTCTGCAAGAGGCTGAGCATCCAGCTCAAGGCATGCGGAATCAAGCCCATATCTTTCTCTACCGACGATTATTTCGTGAACAGGCTTGACACTCCTCTCCTTCCTGACGGGTCATTCGATTTCGACAATTTCGACACGGTCGACCATGAATATCTGCAGAATGATGTCCTGAAGCTCCTTGCGGGGGAGACCGTCGAGGTGCCCGAATACAACTTCGTCACCGGCCTGAGAGAATTCAATGGCAAGAAGCTCCGCCTTCAAGAAGGTACCGTGCTGCTCATCGAGGGAATCCATGCCCTCAATCCGAGGCTGACGGACAAGATCAGGGAGGCTTCCAAGTACAGGATTTTCATAAACACCATAACCAGCATCTCCCTTGACAACCACAACTGCATCCCGACGAGTGACAACAGGCTTCTGCGCAGGATTCTGAGGGATTTCAACAAAGGTGCTTTTTCAGCAAGGGAGTCCATAGCCAACTGGCCCAATGTACGCCGTGCCGAGGTGAAATGGATATATCCTTACCAGGAGAACGCGGATGTGCTGTTCAATTCTTCTTACATTGTGGAATTCCCTGTAATCAGGGCACATGCAGAGCGTATCCTGATGACCGTTCCGAAGAATTGTCCGGAATATTCAGAGGTACACAGGCTGAAGAAGTTCCTCAGCTATTTCGTCCCGGTTTCAGACAAGGATGTGCCTGCCACCTCACTGCTCCGCAGCTTCATCGGAGGCAGCAGCCTCTGATGCCATGCTTTCCTTGCTCTTGCTTCGGCTCACTATCACGACTCCGGCGAACACGAGCACCGCTGACAGGACTTTCTGCCAGGTGAGCGTGTCCATTCCTATGCAAATGCTTATGGCTGTAGCAATTATCGGCTGCATATAGGCATACATGCTTACAAGGGTAGGACGGAGACGTTTCTGTCCGTATGGAATCAGGTAATAGCTCACGAATGTGGCGAAGAAGACTAGGAATCCCAACTCCCAGAGAATCTTTGGCTGGATGCCGCTCCATTGCAGGAGGACAAGCTCCTTGGCAGTGAAAGGCAGCGAAACCACCGTTGAGAAAAGGAATATCCACTTCATGAAGGTGCATACGCTGTATTTTGATATGAGCGGCTTGAAGATTCCGAGATACATTGCGAAGCTCAGACCGTTGACAATCAGCAGCAGGATGCCCTGAATCGAGTTCTCCTGCGTCCCCGTGGCATTCATTCCGCTCAATATCAGCAGAAGCATTCCTCCGAAGCTGACGAGCACGCCTCCGGCCTTCTTGAAGGTGACAGGTTCCTTGATGGCGATTGCGGCGATGAACATCGTATAGATAGGTGACAGGGAGCTCACGATGGAACTTGTCATCGGGGTAACCTGTGGAATCGCCATCAGGAAAGAAAGCTGACACAGAAAATAGCCGAGCAGGGATGCGATGAAGATTCTGAAATAATCCTTGCGATCGACCTTCTCCTTCGGCAGGAACAGCGATATGAGCCAGAAAAGGGAACCGGCACATACCGACCTGATGGAGAATAATGCAAGAGGGGAAAATGTGTGACTGCTTGTCAAATCCTTGCATATCACTATGTTGAGTCCGAATATGGCATATGCCATAAAACAGGCCGCGTGTCCCGCGGCCTTATTGAATTTTTCTGTCATCTGTAATGATTTATTCATTTGCAATCTCTTCAGCAGCCTCTGCAGCAGGTGCCTCGACGCATTCCACTGTCTCACCCTTGTCGAACCAAGGCAGTGGTGAAGGGAGCTTAGCCCATGCGAAGAGGTTGCAGAGCCAGAGCACTGCAAGCACCACTATGAGGCAGGCAGCACTTATTGTCCATCTCTTCCAAGGCGCTATTCCTTTCTTGGCATAAGGGTCCTTCAGCTGGAGCTTAGGGAATCTTGCAATGTCGGTGAGAGTTTCTCCGAACATGATGCTTATCTTGGACGAAGCGTTGATTGCCCAGCCGTTTGCGTTCAGAAGAGGAGCGATGTTCCTGCGGCGGAGCTTCATCCATGCCATTACCATTGCAGGTCCCGAAATCACGAGGATGATTCCTGCGAACGAGAGAATCAGCTGCCACCATGTAAGGGCGAAAATTCCTTTGGCAAGAGAAGCAAGAGCCGTTCCTATCATGCCCACAGCCATACCCAAGGCAGCAAAGATACCTGCGAACTTTCCTATGTCGAAAGGCTGTGCCTCAGCCTTTGCCGCACCCTCTGCAGGAGCCTTGGCCGGTGCTGAGTTAATCTTGTCAGTGGCCTCCTTCATTATCTTTGCATCCTTCTCGGCCGCGTTCTTGTTAATGAGGTTCTCAATGGCTGTCGCCATTCTCCTGTACGGAGACCAGAATGCCTGGGAAATGCTTATAGGATTGTCGATTATCTTGGTTATCACTGCGTCCCATTCCACGCCGTCATTATCATAGTAGATGGCATTCTTGCCTACCACGAGGTCTCCTATGTCGCCCACTGTCATTGCAGCCACGATCTGAAGCTTTCCGGCCTTGTCCTTGGTCGTGCAGTCACAGTATATGAGGAACATTCCGCTTGAAGCCGCCATTGTGCCGTGTTTCCCCATGTCGGCCACCTTCATGCAGAAATGGCAGGCTCTCTGGTCTATAATCAGAGTACCGCACTGGAACACGGCTAGCTTGCTTCTGTCCTTGTCGTAGAAATCCTGGAATGTCACGAAGTTGCGAAGAAGCCTCCCGAAATCGCGGAGTATATATAGGAATTTGTCCACGTTCTCTATGTTGTCGGACTCTTCCTTGAGGGCCGCATCCTGGGCTACAAGGTCGAGAAGTGCCGCCTTCCTGTCCTTGGCGAGGAGCTCTTTAACCTTGTCTGCTCCAAGGGACTCCACGGCGGCTCCGGCCTTTGCAGCCTTCCATCCTGAATATGCGGCAAAACTCTGTCCGATTGCCTTCCAGTCTTCTTCCGTGAGGACTTTCTTTTCAGGAGCTACTGCTATGCGAACCAATTCTGCGAAGTCGGCAGCCCAGGCCGGGTTGATGCCTGCACTCAGGTCGATTTCGGATTTGCCGTCGATATGTGCAAGAGGGTAGGATGCGATTTCTTCGGTCTTTGCCGTGAGATTCTGGCTGCTGATTGCCTCAATGCTCGATGTCTGTATGTCAAGAGCTGAAGCGCTTGCAGGAGAGAACTTTGCGAGCCTTGAACGGAGGAAGAAATCCTTTACCTTCGCGTCGAGGGCGTTGTATGCTGCCATGGCTTTCTCAGTATCGGCTCCGTAAGGCGCTTCAACGGCGGCGTCAAGCCATGCGCTGTAGTCTGCCAGATTCTTGTAGAATCCTTCAATCATGGAGGCATCTACACCCGGGGCGCCGCTGCGGTCAGTCACGCTTCCCATTGTGGCTATAGCGGCAGATATGGCAGCCTTGTCGTCAGCATCGTCGGAAGATGCATCAGTGATAATGCCGTCTCCGTTGAACCTTGTCTTTGCGAAGATGGCGGCGATGTCTGCTGTGTCGGAGAGTGAGATTTCCTTCTCTTCCTTGCCGAGATTGCGGAGAATCTGCCTTGATGAGCACTGGAGCTTCTTTCCTTCCGGATTTCCTTCATTGAATTCATCAATATTCATCCTGTCGCTTCCTTCGAGGATGATGTCAGGATTCTTCACCACCGAGGTAATCCATTTTGCAGTCTTGATTATATCGTTCACACGGATTCTGCCGTCTGAGTCGCAATCAACGAATCTGAGGCTTTTCTCGTCTATTTCAAGCCCGCTGACAGGACATGAGAGCACTGTCCACATTTTCGGGTCGAGTTCTTCGAGGTGGGCGATGTCCTCACCTGAAGTGATTTTTACACGTGTGGAGCCTCCGATGTTCTCGAACGTCCAATCGTACTTCTTCGATTTGGTTGCCATAAATAGTTGATAATTAAGTTGTTTAAGGTTGCTGTCAAACGCATCCTCCGATGCGGTCTGCAAATTTATACTTTTTTCGTGAATTGATGAAAAACAATTGTGTACATTTGCATCCTTGAAATAATGTTTAACTCATAATTCTATAAAAGATGAAAAAGGTTTTGACAATTATTGCGGCTTTCCTTCTTGCTGGCTTTGCAGCAATGGCTCAGGTAAAAGGTGAGTATTCCGTGGAAGGAGTAATTGGATTCGGAGGGACGACAAGCAGATCCGTGGTCAATACTAATGGAAACAAGACTTCAACTGCGCTTCCTTCGGATTTTACGTTTACTTTCAAGCCGATGTTCAATTATTTTGTGATGAACAATCTTGAACTCAGCGCCGGTCTCGATTATGCATTGAGAAGGGATAATGCTACGGACGATTCGTTCAGTACGGCCAATATCGCGATGTTTGTGGTAGGGGCACATTACTATGTTCCTCTCGTAAAGGGTTCTTTCTTCTACACCCCTGGACTTGAGGTCGGATTCGGAGGTGGATCATATATATATAATGATGGAGAATCCAACAAGGACATAACCAAGGTACCTTTTGCTTTCGGCTTGAATATAAATCTCGGCAATTTTGAATTCAAACCTTTGGAGAAATGGGGCTTCACTGTCAACCTCCTCGACCTTTGTGTCTCGACTGTCAGCATCAATACAGGTGTGGATGATGTGAAAATGTATACCGCTGCTTTCAACTATGCTATCGACTACGGTGCATCAGTTGGGGTGAAGTATTATTTTTAGTCAGGACATATAACAATATAATAAGAGGCTGACCCCTAAGCTTATTCTGTCATCTCGGCTGTGCACTTCGTGTTCTGCTCGATATGACAGGCTTCTTGGCCAGCCTCTTATTATTATGGTGGAAATCAGTTATTTGCAATATCCGCATTTTGGGCAGACGCCGTTCTCGTCGAGTGAGATTCCGCAGAGAGGGCAGCGGTCGATGCTTCCGTTGACAGGGAATTCTGCTGAATCATGATATGCGGTTGCAAGCTCAGTCTTGAAAGCCTCTCCTTTCATCGTGTTCCGAGGGTGGCCGTTCTTGATGCCCTGTTTCTCATATACGTAGAGGATTGCAGGAAGAAGCGGATCGTCCTCACCTGCTTCCTCGCTCTGTTGCTTCGATTTCTATAAAATGATGTGTCAAACTTGAGAATTTATACTTTTTTCGTGAATTGGTAAAAAACAAATTTTAACTTTGCTATAATAAACCATGACGATATGAAACCAAACATGAGAATTTCAGAAATCCGTTTCCTTGAATCAGCTGCCATTCTTGCGGCACTCCTCCTTCATTTTCTGCCTGCATCTGCCCGGGATTACGTTCCGTCTGAAGAAAACATTGCTTCGCGAGAAGCGTTTTCCAATGCACGCTTCGGTATATTCCTGCACTGGGGCATATACAGCATGTTCGGGCAGGGTGAATGGTATCTCAACGGATGCGGAGCAGGCAATGATGAATATGCCAAAGCCGCAGGAGGATTCTATCCTGCATCATTCGACGCCAGGGAATGGGTGTCAGCCATCAAGAATTCGGGTGCAGGGTACATCTGCTTCACTACACGCCATCATGACGGTTTCTCCATGTTCGATACGGAGGAATCCCCATACAATATAATGGATGCGACTCCTTTCAAGCGAGACATCGTCAGGGAACTTGCCGACGAATGTCACAGCCAGGGCATCAGGCTGCACCTGTATTATTCTTTGATCGACTGGGGTAGGGATGACTATCCGATGGGAAAATCAGGGAAAGAGACGGGTAAGGATGTTTCCAAAGCTGACTACAATTCATATCACCGGTTCATGGATGCCCAGCTGACAGAACTTCTTACAAACTACGGTGAGATAGGCGCTATATGGTTCGACGGATTCTGGGATCATGATAAAGACGCGCAGCCGTTCGACTGGAATCTCGGTCCTATATATGATCATATACACGCCCTTCAGCCAGCCTGTCTGGTTGCCAACAACCATCATCTTGATCCAATGCCGGGCGAGGACATCCAGCTTTTCGAGAGGGATCTTCCAGGAGAGAACAAGAGCGGTTATTCGGGGAACAAGTCTGTCAGCATAAGCCTTCCACTCGAGACGTGCGAGACTATGAACGGGATATGGGGCTATCGTGTGGCAGATCAGAACTACAAGAGCCTTGACGAGATTGTGCGTCTGTTGGTCGGTGCAGCGGGGAAGGGAGCTAACCTTCTTCTGAACATAGGGCCTCAGCCGGACGGAAGACTGCCTCAGACAGCCCTGGAAAGGCTCTCGGAGATTGGCCAGTGGCTCGGAAAATATGGTGATACCATATATGGTACTGTGGCTGGTGACATTCCTGTGCAGTCCTGGGGAGCGACCACCCGTAAAGGAAAGCGTCTTTTCGTGCATGTATGGGACAACTCCCTCACGGAACTGTCGATTCCTGTGAATGGCAGAGTGAAGTCAGCCTGCAACTTCATCACCAGGGCGAAGGTTAATGTTGTCTCCGGCAGCGAAGGTGTTCGCATCACTCTTCCGGAACTCTCCGATCCGGCCGAACCGGAACGTATCATCGAACTTACATTCTGAAAACAACGAAAGGGGTCTTTATCGACCCCTTTCGTTGTTTTCAGAGAATGTCGTCAATTATTTGCGATATCCGCATTTAGGGCAGACGCCGTTCTCGTCAAGAGAGATTCCGCAGAGAGGGCAGCGGTCGATGCTTCCGTTGACAGGGAATTCTGCTGAAGCAGCATTCACGCCGCTAGTGAAAGTAATCTTTGCGATGTTGAGCTTGTCCTTCAAAAGATCGTAGACAATCTTGATCATGCCTTCAACGGTCATTGTTTCCTTGGTGACTACGAGGCGTGAATCAGGATATGCTGTTGCAAGCTCAGTCTTGAAAGCCTCGCCTTTCATCTTGTTCTGAGGGTGTCCGTTCTTGATGCCCTGTTTCTCATATACGTCGAGGATTGCAGGAAGAAGCGGATCGTCCTCGCGGAGGATGAGCGCGTGATCGAAGTTCTTGAGAAGGTCCCATGCCACTTTCTGGATTTCGTTGCATGGATATACCATGTTCACTCCGGGATTTACGGTGTCTTCTACTTCGAGTGTGAGGACTCCTGTGTGTCCGTGAAGGTACTGTGCTTCACCCTGGAATCCATAGAATCTGTGTGCGTACTGCAGATCGAATTTTGTAATGCTTCTCATGTTTTGGTTCTCCTTTTTTGGCTTTTAAAGAATATATATAGTTTCTGAAAGAGCTTCAGAATCAAGTTCCGGGCCTTTCCGACTGCAAATTTAATAACTTTCCAATATTTTCCAAATTATAATTATTAAAAATTAGAAAAATTTTTCCTCCTTCTTTCTTCATGCACTGCAGGTACTCTTGTTTATGAATAATCCAAATTTAATTTTCTGGCG
>JBJEBN010000093.1:0-30893 GCA_051870095.1 Candidatus Cryptobacteroides sp.
GAATAAGTTAAAGTACATTGACTGAAAGGGCTGCCTGTGAAGGTCGCCCTTTTTTATGTATCGATTAAATGACTATCTTTGCCGGCTCACTTATCATACACACATCAATGAAGATAGCCAGAATTACAACAGCCCTGACGGTTCTCTTGATATGCACTGCGTTACAGGCGGAAGAAAGGCAGGATACCGTTGCAACTCAGAAAAGTAAGATACATATAGGATATGACGGAGGCATGATGCTCCATACCGGATGGCTCTGGGGAGAAATGTCCCCTGTCGGGTTCGAGGCCCAGGGATTGCCTACCGGAATAGGAGGAGCCATCAGATTCCACATAGGCCATCACTTCAGAATAGGTTCTGAGGGCTATGTCTCCACACTTAAGCAGCTCCGCAACGGAAGCAGCATCAAATACGGATGGGGAGGACTTCTGGCTGATTTCTGCTTCACGACTGGAAGACTCATGCCATACATAGGAGTCACTGTCGGAGGCGGTGGCAGGACAAGCACGCTGATGTTCGAGGGCGACAGCCACGACTGGGAAAAGGAAGAAAACGTAATATTCCACAAAGAGCCGTTCTTCGCTGTGGCTCCGTTCATCGGCACCGATTTCATAATAACCCCGAAATTCCATCTGACCCTGAAAGCTGACTGGATGTGCGCATTCTCCGGAGGTTCCCTGCTCATGCCGACTGGTCCTAGAATATATTTCGGATTCCTGATGTACCATTGACGGACAATCGTGTAGATTTTTGGAATTTCCACATCAAAAAATTATGGAAATTTGTCAAAAAGCCGTACTTTTGCGGGCGAACTGAAAAACACGATCTACGCCGATGCAACAGAAAATCATCATCCTTGATTTCGGCTCGCAGACAACCCAGCTCATAGGACGCCGTCTGCGTGAACTCGACACTTTCTGTGAAATTCTCCCTTACAACAAATTTCCCCACGACGACCCTTCTATTATAGGCGTCATCCTGTCCGGTTCTCCGTACAGCGTCTATGACCCTGAGGCCTTCAAGGTCGACCTGAGCGGCATCAGGGGAAAGTATCCGATTCTCGGTATCTGCTACGGGGCTCAGTACATGGCCCACACGAACGGGGGCAAGGTGGAGCCTGCAGGTTCCAGGGAGTACGGAAGGGCGAATCTGAAATCATTCGACAGCGGGAATCCCCTCTTCAAGGGATTCGACGAACATTCACAAGTGTGGATGAGCCACGGTGACACCATCACCGCACTTCCGGAAGGCTTCAAATGCATAGCATCCACAGACAAGGTAAAATTTGCCGCCTTCCAGGCACAGGACGAACCTCTTTGGGGAGTCCAGTTCCATCCGGAGGCCTTCCATTCAGTACAGGGCACCCTGCTTCTCAAGAATTTCGCTGTCGATATCTGCGGCAGCCGTCAGGATTGGAGCCCGGCATCATTCGTTGAGACTACAGTGGCAGAACTGAAAGCCGAACTCGGTGACGACAGGGTAATCCTCGGACTTTCCGGAGGAGTTGACTCATCTGTCGCCGCAGTCCTTCTGAACAAGGCTATCGGAGACCGTCTGACCTGCATATTCGTAAACCACGGACTTCTCCGCAAGAACGAGTTCACTGATGTGATGCGCGACTACGAATGTCTCGGACTTAATGTCATCGGGGTAGATGCAAGCGCCAAGTTCTTCGAGGAACTGAAAGGAGTGACCGAACCGGAGAAGAAAAGGAAAATCATCGGCAAGGGCTTCATTGATGTCTTCGATGCCGAGGCAATGAAGATCAAGGACGCAAGATGGCTCGCCCAGGGTACGATCTACCCTGACAGAATCGAGAGCCTCAACATAACCGGAAAGACCATCAAGAGCCACCACAATGTCGGGGGACTCCCTGAAAAGATGAACCTCAAGCTCTGCGAGCCTCTCAAGTGGCTCTTCAAGGACGAGGTCAGGAGGGTCGGAAGGCAGCTCGGAATGCCTGAGCATCTTATAGGACGCCATCCGTTCCCGGGTCCTGGCCTTGCCGTGCGCATTCTCGGAGACATTACCCCGGAAAAGGTTGCGGTACTTCAGGAAGCTGACGATATCTTCATCCGCGGACTCCGCGACTGGAAGGTGACGAATGAGGACGGCACCGTAACAAGCCTTTATGACCAGGTATGGCAGGCCGGAGTGATATTGCTCCCGGTGCAGAGCGTGGGAGTCATGGGAGACGAACGCACATACGAGAAGGCTGTCGCGCTGCGTGCAGTGACAAGCACGGATGCAATGTCCGCAGACTGGGCCCACCTCCCGTACGAATTCCTCGCAAAGGTCAGCAACGATATAATAAATCACGTGAAGGGTGTCAACAGGGTATGCTATGACATATCATCGAAACCACCTGCCACAATAGAATGGGAATAGAAGAAGCATGGAACCATTGAAACACGAATGTGGTGTAGCGATGGTCCGCCTCCTGAAACCTCTCGAATACTACCAGCAGAAGTACGGTACATGGATGTACGGGCTCAACAAGCTCTATCTTCTGATGGAGAAACAGCATAACAGAGGCCAGGAGGGGGCAGGCCTTGCCTGCGTCAAGCTGCAGGCAGATCCAGGAGAAGAATACATGTTCCGTGAGAGGGCGCTCGGCCCGGGCGCCATCACGGAAATTTTTTCGTCCGTACAGGAGAACTTCAAGTACTTGAGTCCTGAAAAGCTCCATGACGCGGAATATGCCAAGACAAGCCTTCCGTTCGCAGGCGAAATCTACATGGGACATCTGCGCTACTCAACTACGGGCAAGAGCGGTATACAATATGTTCATCCTTTCCTGAGGCGCAACAACTGGAGGGCGAAGAACCTTCTGATGTGCGGCAACTTCAACATGACCAATGTGGATGAAATCTTCGGACGCATCACAGCGGCCGGACAGCATCCGCGCAGATATGCAGACACATATATAATGTTGGAGCAGATGGGCCACAGGCTTGACCGTGAGGTGGAAAGGAACTACCGTATTTGCGTGGAGGAAGGCCTGACCGGAATGGACATCACCCATGCCATCGAGGACAGGATTGACATTTCAAACGTCCTGCGTACATCCAGCTGCGACTGGGACGGAGGGTATGTCATCTGCGGGGTGACCGGAAGCGGAGAATCGTTCGCCGTCAGGGACCCTTGGGGCATAAGACCGGCATTCTGGTACAAGGATGACGAGGTCATGGTGCTCGCTTCGGAAAGACCTGTCATCCAGACAGCCTTCAACGTTCCCGCGGAGAGCATCAGGGAGCTGGGACGCGGAGAGGCAATCATGGTCCGCAAGAACGGGCAGATGCGCCTCGAGCAGATAAACGAGCCGAAGAATCTTCAGGCCTGCTCTTTCGAGAGAATCTATTTCAGCCGCGGAAGCGACAAGGACATATACAGGGAGCGCAAGAGACTCGGAGAGAATCTTGTGGACGCTGTGCTCAAGGCTGTCGACAACGATGTGGAACACACGGTGTTCTCATTTATACCGAATACTGCCGAAGTGGCATTCTACGGACTTCTGGAGGGATTTGACAACTATCTCAACGAATTGAAAGTCAAAAAGATAGAGGCCCTGGGCCACAATCCTGACCACGAAGAGCTCGAACGCATCCTGTCAATGAGAATCAGAAGCGAGAAAGTTGCCATCAAGGACATAAAGCTCCGTACATTCATTGCCGAAGGCAACAGCAGGAACGACCTCGCTGCGCATGTGTATGACATCACCTACGGAAGCCTTGTACCGAATGTGGACAACCTTGTGATAATAGACGACAGTATCGTCAGGGGTACAACATTGAAACAGAGCATCATAAGCATACTCGACAGGCTCGGGCCTAAGAGAATCGTCATCCTGTCTTCATCGCCTCAGGTCCGTTATCCGGACTACTACGGCATCGACATGGCCAGCCTGGACCAGTTCATAGCTTTCAAGGCTGCCATATCCCTGATTGTCAGAAGAGGAATGACTGACATAATACGTCGGGCATACGAGAAATCCGTGGCACAGACTGACAGGCCGAAAGAGGAAATCGTGAATTATGTAAAGGAGATATATGCTCCTTTTACGGACGAGGAAATCTCTGATGAAATGGTGCGGCTCCTCACTCCGGAAGGCACGAAAGCCGAGGTAAGAATAGTGTACCAGACTCTTGAAGGGCTCCATGAAGCATGCCCTGATCATCCAGGAGACTGGTATTTCAGCGGAGACTACCCTACTCCGGGCGGCAACAAAATGGTAAACAAGGCATTTATAGAATACATCGAAAAATCAGATATCTTATGACAGACCAGAATTTGAGAGAGGCCACCCTCATACTCGACGACGGAACATGCTTCAGGGGTCGTTCCTTCGGCTATGAGAAGCCGGTCAGCGGCGAGGTTGTCTTCAACACGGCAATGAGCGGCTATCCGGAAAGCCTTACAGACCCTTCTTATGCGGGCCAGCTCATGGCTCTAACCTATCCTCTTATAGGCAATTACGGAGTTCCTCCGTTCACATTCCGGGAAGACGGACTTGCCACATTCATGGAAAGCGGAAGAATCCATGCCGAAGCTCTGATCGTTTGTGAATACAGCGACAGATACAGCCACTGGAATGCGGTTGAAAGCCTTGGCGAATGGCTCAAGAGAGAGAAGGTTGCAGGCATAACCGGCATAGACACCAGAGAGCTCACCAAAATACTCAGGGAGAGCGGAGTAATGGGCGGCAGGATCGTGTTCGACGGTATTGAGGAAAATGTCACTGAAGAGAACTATGCTGAAATCAATTTCGTGGACAAGGTCAGCTGCAAGGAGGTGACAAGGTACAACGAAGGTTCCGGAAAAAAGGTGGTCCTGGTTGACTGCGGTGTGAAGCACAACATCCTCAGATGCCTTCTCAAAAGAGGTGTGGAGGTAATCAGGGTACCATGGGACTATGACTATACCTCAATGGAATACGACGGTCTTTTCATATCCAACGGTCCTGGCAACCCTGACAACTGCGGGGCAGCTGTCGAAATACTCAGGAAGGCTCTTGCGAAGTCCGACAAGCCTGTATTCGGAATATGCATGGGCAACCAGCTCCTCGCAAAAGCAGCTGGCGCTTCCGTGTACAAACTCAAATATGGTCACAGAAGCCATAACCAGCCGGTAAGGATGTGCGGGACTGAAAGATGCTTCATAACGTCACAGAACCATGGTTACGCAGTGGACAACAACACCCTTCCTCAGGATTGGGAACCGCTGTTCATCAATATGAACGATGGTTCAAACGAGGGCATCAGGCATAAGTCAAAGCCTTGGTTCTCTGCACAGTTCCACCCGGAAGCTGCTTCAGGTCCTACAGATACGGAATTCCTTTTCGATGAATTTGTTAAACTCTTATAACCGCAGACATCACATGATTGACAAGATAAACAAAGTGCTGCTGCTCGGATCGGGCGCGCTGAAGATTGGCGAAGCAGGAGAATTCGACTACTCGGGTTCGCAGGCATTGAAGGCCATGAAGGAGGAAGGAATCGAGACCATCCTCATCAACCCGAATATCGCCACGGTCCAGACAAGCGAAGGAAGCGCGGACAGGATCTACTTCCTTCCGGTCACCCCGTTCTTTGTGGAAAAGGTCATCGCAAAGGAGCGTCCGGACGGAATACTCCTCGCATTCGGAGGACAGACCGCCCTGAACTGCGGAGTGGAGCTTTACAAGAATGGAATATTCGAGAAATACGGAGTGAAGGTGCTCGGAACACCGGTCCAGGCCATCATGGACACAGAGGACCGCGAGCTCTTCGTCCACAAGCTCGATGAAATAAATGTCAAGACCATCAAGTCTCAGGCCGTAGAGAACATAGAGGATGCAAGGAAGGCTGCCGCAGAACTCGGCTACCCTGTCATCATACGCGCCGCCTACGCTCTCGGAGGACTCGGTTCAGGCTTCTGCGACAATGAACAGGAGCTGGACACACTCGCAGAGAAAGCGTTCTCGTTCTCTCCTCAGGTTCTCGTTGAAAAAAGCCTCAAGGGATGGAAGGAAGTTGAGTACGAAGTGGTCAGGGACCGCTACGACAACTGCATCACGGTCTGCAACATGGAGAATTTCGATCCACTCGGAATACATACGGGAGAATCGATTGTCGTTGCTCCTTCACAGACTCTGACCAACAGCGAATACCACAAGCTGCGTGAACTTGCAATAAGGATAATCCGCCATGTAGGAATCGTCGGAGAGTGCAATGTCCAGTATGCTCTCGATCCGGAGTCAGAGGACTACAGGGTGATCGAGGTCAACGCAAGGCTCAGCCGCTCGTCCGCCCTCGCATCCAAGGCGACAGGCTACCCTCTCGCATTCGTGGCGGCCAAGCTCGGTCTCGGATACGGGCTCTTCGACCTGAAGAACTCGGTGACAAAATCCACAAGCGCATTCTTCGAGCCTGCCCTCGACTACATAGTCTGCAAGATTCCTCGCTGGGACCTCGGAAAATTCCATGGAGTCGACAGGGAACTCGGTTCCTCCATGAAATCCGTAGGAGAAGTGATGGCAATCGGACGCACATTCGAAGAGGCAATCCAGAAAGGCCTCAGGATGATTGGCCAGGGCATGCACGGATTCGTGGAGAACAAGGAACTTGTTATAGACGACCTCGACAAGGCACTCCGTGAGCCTACCGACAAGCGTATCTTCGTAATCAGCAAGGCGATGAAGGCCGGCTACAGTGTTGATCAGATACATGAGCTCACCAAAATCGACAAATGGTTCCTTTACAAGCTCCAGAACATTATTGACACGTCAAAGGAACTCACTGCATCGTCAGAGGCATTCGTCAGCAATCCGGAATCCAAGGCAGGACTGCTTCGCAGGGCCAAGGAACAGGGATTCAGCGACTTCCAGGTGGCAAGAGCTCTCGGAATGGAGAAATCCATGTCGATAGAGCAGGCCAGCATGAACATCCGCGACCTGCGCAAGAGGCTCGGAATAGTACCGGTCGTCAAGCAAATAGACACACTTGCTGCCGAATATCCAGCCATGACCAACTACCTGTACCTGACCTACAAAGGCGTAGCTAACGACATCGACTACGAGAATGACGGACGCTCGATCATTGTGCTAGGTTCCGGTGCATACAGAATCGGTTCTTCAGTGGAATTCGACTGGTGCGGTGTCCAGGCCCTCAACACAATCAGGAAGGAAGGTTGGAGAAGCGTAATGATAAACTACAACCCTGAAACCGTTTCCACCGACTATGACACTTGCGACAGACTTTATTTCGATGAGCTGACCTTTGAAAGGGTTCTGGACATCATCGACATGGAGACTCCTCACGGAGTAATCGTATCGACCGGAGGTCAGATTCCAAACAACCTCGCTGTCAGACTTTCAGACGAAGGAATCAACATCCTCGGAACCAGCGCGAAGAGCATTGACAATGCGGAAGACAGGGACAAATTCTCAGCCATGCTCGACCGCATCGGCGTGGACCAGCCTCAATGGAGCGCACTTACATCTATGGAGGACATCAACCAGTTCATCGACAAGGTTGGATTCCCTGTTCTCGTCCGCCCGTCATATGTGCTCAGCGGAGCCGCTATGAATGTCTGCTCAAACAAGGACGAGCTCGAACGGTTCCTCAAGCTTGCCGCTGATGTATCCAAGAAGCATCCTGTAGTAGTGAGCCAGTTCATCGAGCATGCGAAGGAAGTGGAGATGGATGCCGTGGCCAAGAACGGAGAAATCATTGCATACGCAATCAGCGAGCATATTGAATTCGCAGGAGTCCACTCGGGAGACGCAACCATCCAGTTCCCTCCTCAAAAGCTCTATGTTGAAACCATGAGGCGCATCAAGAGAATCTCAAGGCAGATTGCCAAGGAACTCGAAATATCCGGACCTTTCAACATCCAGTTCCTCGCAAGGGAGAACGAGATCAAGGTCATCGAATGCAACCTCAGGGCTTCAAGGTCATTCCCGTTCGTCAGCAAAGTACTGAAAATCAATTTCATAGAATTAGCAACACAGGTTATGCTCGGACTTGACCCGGGAAAACCGGACAGAAGTCTGTTCGACCTCGACTATGTTGGAATCAAGGCAAGCCAGTTCTCATTCAACCGCCTTCAGAAGGCAGACCCTGTTCTGGGTGTAGACATGGCATCGACCGGAGAAGTGGGATGCATCGGAGAGGATACTTCATGCGCCGTACTTAAATCCATGCTTTCCGTCGGATACAGGATTCCGGAAAAGAACATCCTCCTGTCTACCGGCAACGCGAAGCAGAAGGCAGCAATGCTTGAAGCGTCCAAATTGCTCGTTTCCAAGGGTTACAATCTGTTTGCAACTGGAGGCACATACAAATACCTCCAGGAGAACGGAGTTGAATGCACCCTTGTATATTGGCCGAGTGAAGAAGGTGAGCCACAGGCATTGCAGATGCTCCACGAAAGGAAGATCGACATGGTCATAAACATACCGAAGGACCTTAGTGCCGGAGAGCTGGACAACGGTTACCGCATCAGGAGGGCTGCAATAGACTTGAATATCCCTCTTATCACCAATGCGCGTCTGGCTACGGCTTTCATCACGGCATTCTGCACCATGACTCTTGATGACATCGCCATCAGAAGCTGGCAGGAGTATTAGATCTCTCCATGTGCTTCGCTTAGTCGAGATGACAGGAAATGGAATTGAGGGGTCAGTCTTCCTTATCTGTCATGCGCAGAGATGTTCTATCAGAATCTTGATGCCCATCACGACGAGAATAATACCTCCGGCAAGCTCAGCCCCGGACTTATAGCGGGAACCGAAAGCATTGCCGATGTATATCCCGACAGCGGAGAAGACAGCCGTAGTAATCCCTATGATTACTGCGGCTATCCATATATTTGCACCAAGGAAGGCGAAAGATACTCCGATGGCAAGTGCGTCAATGCTGGTGGCTACGGCCATGGCAAGCATCGTCTTGAAGGAGAAATCCGCACTTACGGAAACATCGCCCTTTGAAAAAGATTCCTTTATCATATTGCCGCCTATGATGGACAGCAGGATGAAAGCAATCCAGTGGTCCACATTGGACACGAAATCAGCGAAACTCACGCCGAGAAAAAAACCCAACAGCGGCATAAGAGCCTGGAAGCCTCCGAACCATAAAGCGACAGAAACAGACTGTTTCGGAGTTATCTTTCTGACTGACAGGCCCTTACAGATTGAGACCGCAAAGGCATCCATGGACAGTCCCACGGCAATGATAAGAATCTCAATGAAATGCATGACACTAAAATCTTCTGACTACAAAAACATATTTACCTGAAAGGGGTGCATCAGTTGCACCAGTAAGCGAAATCCTCCTGAGGGAATCGCCCCATACACCCGAAAGCCTCGGGTCGTCAAGTGTCTTCACCTGCACCGAAGGCTTGAGTGTCTTCGGATATCTCAGGCTGACCTTCACCCCGCAGTTGGCTATTACAATCTCACCGTCCTTGAGAACCCTTCCTTCAAAATCATCTCCCGGAAGAAAGACTTCACCCTGGACAAGAAATCTTTCGACATCCGGCAGAATCCTCTTTGAGAGGGAATAAGTATCTGTCAGAACCAGCTCCGAGCCGGTCAGGAGAAGGGAACGGTGCCACGAATTGCAGGCTGCGCACTCTCCGTACGCGTTGCTGATGTCGAGCGAGAAGCTTGACCTGCCCTTGCGTCCTGAAGCGGAAACGGAGGCAGACCTGAACTCGCTTCCGTAAATCTGGGATGTTCCGTTGATTTCAGGGAGATTATGCCAGTCGCTCTGCATCGACCAGATGGAATAACGGTCCTCGCTGAAAGTCTGCTTGGTATATGTACCTACACCGGCATCAGCAAACACCGGAATGTTGTCCATGTACAAAGTGAACGTGCCTACATCGTTGTGATTGTGACTTTCATTGTTATGGCCACCCTTCGAAGCAAGGAACCAGCCGTTGTCATTCCTCATATAGCAGAACTCCGTAAGCGGATACCACACGAACGACGGCACATGCCTTCTGAGCGATTCCTTGCATCTGGCATAAGAAGAGGCATCGCTGCAAAGAGCATTGAGAGAGTCAGTTGCATGAATCATCCTGCCAAGTGTCCTGAGGCTTTCAAGAGAACGGTAGACATCGTTCCAGGTCACAGGAGCAGGTCTGGTGAATGAAGACTTCGAATCATCTGCAAGATTGTAAATTGCGAAATCCATCATCTCTTTGCTTCCGGTAGCAAGCCCGTAATTGTAAATGAGTGCAGGAGGGAAAGACAGCCTTGCAGAAGCATCGGCAAAATTCACCACCCATCCGTCACCGACATATGATCGTGAAATATATTCTCCCATATCCCTAATCTGCTTGTCCGTGAACACATCAAAGGCTCCGTATGAAGCATCATGGAGAATCTGGAGATAGTCATAGAGCTTGCCTGCCGCATGCCCCCAATATGCAGGTCCCTCTTCACATGCGCCGTCAGGCTTCACATAATCGATGAAAATGTCCACTGACCTGATTGACTGCTCTACGGCCCTCGTAAGCCTGTCCTGGTCTTTTTCCATGAGAAGCCAGCACAGAATCACATCGGAATTGCACCATGGATTCCAATTGTTCACGACCATACCCGGCTTGAGACGGAATCCCAGCCACCAGTTCGACTCATATATGGCACTGTCGAGATATGGATCGAGAATCTTCTGTCTCACTGAAGACTCGACAAAATAAGATATTGAGGGGTCTATCTTGTCGAACACCTCATGGAAGAAATGCCAGACCACGGAGATCTGTGCTCCCACTGCACAGGAAACAAGGTCAATCAGGCTGTAGCGGATATCCGGAAGCGAACGTTTGGAAGCCTGACGAGGCTGATGCGCAGACAGAACCCACGATGGCATCTGGCTGAACTGCCATACCCCGTTCACGATGTCATCCACGAAACGTCCTTGTCCTTCAGCAAGTTCCGCAAGCATGAGAGTATTGAGCGCCACCCTGTTCTCCTTGAGCGGAGTCTCCATCACTCCCCTGTTGCCCGTACGCTCATACTCGAGATATGCCGTCGCAGGAACGACCTGCCAGCTGTAGCCGAGATATTTCTCACCGGCCCTCACGAGCTTGGATGCCGACTCACCGAGCAAATCCTCCCACCCCTTGCGGTCGGCATAATCAGGATAAGGGAACCAGTCGCCTCCGCATTTGAAAGGCACCGTTTCCTTGATTTGTTCATATTCATTGGACAGCAATGAGCGTCCTTCAGCATCTGAATCAAAAGATGAACCGACAAGCAGCGAAACCGCAACTGCAATTATGACCTTTGTCCTCACGATTATATAAATTTAGAATTCAATATCTATCTGTCCAAGCTCCAGGCCCCAGCATCCGTCCTGGACGATCATGACCTCCCTTCCGTCCTTCGAAGTGACGAACGAAGGCTCATCGAGGAATGTATGCGAATGTCCTCCGACAATGATGTCCACATCTTTCAGATTCTCAGCTATTTGAAGGTCTTCCTTGTATCCGCAATGGCTGAGGCAGATGACAATGTCGCACTTGGCCTCATTCTTCAGATAAGAAGCCTGGACCGAAGCTGACGAAGCAGGTTCAAGATATTTGAACGAAGCCGCTATATCTCCGTCAACCACGGATGAAAGGTCAGTCAGAACCGCCACGATGCCAATTTTGAGTCCAGCCTTTCTGACTATGGCATAAGGTTTCACACAATTTTCCAGAGCCATGCCCTTGAAAATATAATTCGAGCACACCACGGGAGCTTTTAAGGAAGAAAGACGCCGGGCAAGTTCCATCGGTCCGTTGTCGAATTCGTGGTTGCCGAGGCAGACCGCATCGAAGCCCATTGCGTTCAGAATCTCTATCTCCAGGTCACCGTGAAGCTCCGAGAAATAGGAAGTACCCTGGCTGAAGTCGCCTGCATGAAGGAGCAGCACATTTTTCTTTCCGTCGGCAGTCCTCACGCTGTCTACCAGGCAGGCCTGCTCTATAACTCCTCCATGTCCTTTCCTTGAACCTGAGCGCTCAGGTTCGATATGGCTGTGGGTGTCGTTCATATGGAGGATGACCAGCTTGCGTGCATCCGCAGGAAAAGCCGCGGAAACCAGAAGCAACAATATCAATAACTTCTTCATATTGATTATCTTATAATTACACGGGAGTCAGAAGAATACCTCACAGGTCTTCCTGCCTCTGTCTCCGCTTTGACATAGGCCAGCATTATGTCTATTATATCGACATCGAAGGAAACAATATCCAAAGCATCAGCAGCAAGGAAAAGATTGTCGCCTCCATTGAGAAGGAAACTGATGGTTGCAAGGCCATAGACCTTGTCATCCTCAACGGGCTCTCCCCCTATCAGGAATTTCACGAGCTTGCCGTCCTCGACTTCCACATTGACACCTCCGAGGACCTGGAAGCGGGTTTGTGCCATCTTGTCGACAATCTTCTTGAGAGTGGATCCCTTGTGGGCGACATATACTATCTGGTTCTTGAACGGGAACATGGACAGCATGTCATCCAGAAGGATGTCACCCTTAAGTTCCTCAAGACGGATTCCGCCGAAATTGCCAATTCCAATGTCAACCTTGCGTCCGGAAAGTTCCTCGACTGAAGACATTATTATATCCACGAACATGTTCGAAAGCGGACTCTCAGGATATGCCTTGCCGATGGATTCAGGAGCATATCCCACGACCTCCTTCACCCTCGCCATCTTAGGCTGCACCCCAATAAGGGCCGCAGCCACCCTGGCAGTTGCAGACGATTTGCTGAATTTCCTGCCGGACGGAGACATATAGACTCCCTTTTCCACGTTTCCGAGGGACTCCTTGACATTGTCCTTTGACGTCGAGACGCAACCTGTACGGGATCCGTCCACAGAATGCTTCTTCCAGGCACGGTTGTCAGCGGAAGAAACCGTGCATGCGAGAATGAGAAGCATTGCCGGTATTATTTTCAATAACCTGCGCATATTATTTCTGTTTCAGCCATTTCCAAAGGTCCTTGAATGTGGTCTTCTTGCCGAACATCAGGATTCCTATCTTGTATATCTTTGCAGACATCCATGCACATGCGATGAATGTGGCAACCAGAAGCACTATCGAGAGAACCAGCTCCCAAGCAGCTACTCCGAACGGAATCCTCGCAAGCATAACTATAGGTGAAGTGAACGGAATCATCGATCCCCAGAACACCACAGCGCTGTCAGGCGACTTGAATGTGTATAGAGCGATGAAGAAAGCTATAAGGAGCGGTATGGTCACCGGTATCTGAAGCTGCTGGGTATCAGCCTCGTTCTCGACAGCCGAACCTATAGCTGCGAAAAGGGATGCGTAAAGGAGATAGCCAAGGGCGAAATATATCACGAAAGCTATCAGGAGCTGACCGTAATTGAGGTCCCTGAGAGTTGAAAGCACAACACCCATCTCGTTGTCGGCAGCCACGGCGTTCATGTCAGGCATCGCCATGCCGGCAGCTTCCATTGCAGCCTGATCGACACCAAGACCTTCAGCCATCTGCGTCATCTGCTCGGTCTGTGCCGTGCCGCTCTGAAGAATCGAATCAAATCCGATGAATGCCGAGACTCCGGATACAATGACCACAGTGAGCACAATCCAGAGAAGGAACTGGGTAAGAGCCACGCAAGCCACTCCGACAATCTTGCCGAACATGAGCTCGGTGGCCTTGACGGAGGATACAAGCACCTCTACAACCCTGCTTGACTTCTCCTCGATGACACTCTGCATGACCATTCCGGAGAACATTGCAATGAACATATATATAATTATGGACAGCACCATCGAAATCATCATATATACCTCGGACGAAGTGACTTTCTCTTCTCCGTCATCAGCCATGGTATATGTTGCTATGTTCACATTTGACTTGACATCAGCCATGATCTGCTTCAAATCGTCTATCTCATACAGAGACAGCCTGTAATCCTCCACGGCATTGTCCACCCTCGAAGAAATGGCCTCTTTCAGGTCCATGCTCAAAGGCTTGCCTGAATAAGCTGCGACAGAAACTGACCTTGTCTGGTCGTCTATAGGTGAAACCACGACAACGGCATCAAGACCAAGAACGCCCAAGTTGTTCTTGAGGCTGTCGACACATTCTCCCGTGCGGTCCTCGAAAGCCACTACCTCGCTGTCGGTCATCTTCGGCATCACGATTCCGGACTGGTCTATGACTGCCACCTTCTTGCCTTTGTCCTCAGTCATGAACATGATCACGCTCGGCAGTATGCACATTGCAGCGAAGAAAATCGGGCCGAGGAAAGTTACCAGGAGGAATGATTTCTTCTTGACCCGGGTGAGATATTCACGGGATATGATTGTAGATATGTTTCTCAGTTTCATAGATTATTCCTCCTCCGTTACAAGTTTGATAAATATGTCATTCATCCTCGGCACGAGTTCCTTGAAGGAATTGATGCAGAGGCCTTCTCCTGAAAGCAAGGCCGAGAGCACATCGTTGGTACCCATCCCGTCGGCAATGGAGAGCACTGCGGTATGCCTTCCTGAATCGTCATTGTCGGACAGTACCTTAAAGACGCCGTCCACGCCTGACAAAGAGTTTGAGGATGTATAAATCAGTTCGACATTGTTGTTGCCGTATTTGTGTCTGATTTCGTCCACGCCTCCCTCGATGACCACATGGGACTTGTTGATGAGGGCGATGTTGTCGCACAGTTCCTCGACAGACTCCATGTTGTGGGTAGAAAGGATTATCGTGGAGCCGTTGTCCTTCAGACGGAGGATTTCCTCACGGATTACCTGTGCATTCACAGGGTCGAATCCAGAGAACGGCTCGTCAAGTATGAGAAGGGACGGTTTGTGTACGACGGTGGTGATGAACTGTACCTTCTGGGCCATACCCTTGGACAATTCCTCGACTTTCTTGTTCCACCAGCTTTCTATTCCGAAACGCACGAACCATTTCTTGAGTTCCGCACCGGCCTCTCTCGTGCTCATTCCCTTGAGCTGAGCAAAATACATGGCCTGCTCACCCACCTTCATCTTGCGGTATAGTCCCCTTTCTTCAGGAAGATAGCCGATTTTCTCGACATCATCCTGGGTTATCGGCCTTCCGTTGAAAAGCACCGTCCCCGAATTGGGGATTGTTATTCTGTTGATTATCCTGATGAGAGTGGTCTTACCGGCACCGTTCGGCCCGAGTAGACCGAAAATCTTCCCTTCAGGAATCTCCACGGACACATGGTCAAGAGCCACTTTCTCTCCGAAGCTCTTGCACACATCATTGCATTGTATGATTCCCATAACAGTTTATGTTTTATATATTCAATATCCTTGAAGTAAGTTCCACCATAAGTTCCTCCGGGGTCGCCTCCCCGACATCCCCGCCCTTGCCCTTGAAATCATATTCCTTCAGCAGCGCAATCACTGCCATGCATTTGCGCAGCGGATAGTTCCTCACGGCGTTGTCATATTCCTGATAGAAGTAAGGACTTACACCGGCAAGCACCTTCGCCTTCATATCCGAAGCCGGACGCGGATTCTGCGCGAGGAGGGCTCCGTACTTCAGTATCCTGTAGAAATGCGTGTAGAGGGCGCTGACGGCCATTGGCATCGCGAATTTTGCCGCCGAACCTATGTATGACGCTATCCGGAGCGCCTTGGGAGCATTCCTGAGTGAGAGTTCCTTTGTTAGTTCGAATATGCTGAACTCCCTGCTTATGCCTACATTTTCTTCTATATCCCTGGAAGTCACGGCATGGGCTCCCTCTGGCAGGTTCTTGAGCATTTTCTCGGTCTCCACCGCGATTTTGGCGAGGTCGGTTCCTGCATGCTCGGCAAGAAGCGCGGCAGCATCCGGACTGATATCAAGACCTTTGCCCTTGTAGAACATGGATATCCATTTAGGCATCTCGTAGTCACGGAGTTTCTGGGAATCCACGACCACACCGATTTTGGACACCGTCTTGTACAAGGACTTGCGTTTGTCGGCCGAAGCACCGTGCATGGCGATTACAAGCACCGTGGACTCCAGTGGCTTTGCACAATAGAGGGCAAGGTCCTCCAGGCCTTTCATCATCTGCGCCTCCTTGACGACAACGAGCTGGCGTTCGGCGAACATCGGATACCTCCGGGCGGCGGTCACTACTGAATCGGCATTGACATCAGCACCGTAGCAGATTGTCTGGTTGAAGTCCTTCTCGCTTTCGTCCAGGCAGTTGTCGATTATTGCATCGCAAACCATGTCCACATAGTACGGTTCATCGCCCATGAGGAGATATACAGGTTTGAAGACGCCTGAACGGGCATCCCTCACGATTTCCCTGCAGAGATTGTCTGTATCTGTAAATCCTTTAGCCATAAGTTTACAAATATAATCATAATTTCCGGCAGATTGCGTTGCAGGAGCAAAAAAAAGGCGGCCTCACCGGCCGCCATGCGTTAATAAAATGCTTTATGCTCTTTTCTCCTTTACTCTTACAAGCTTGTCTTTGAGAATGTCGGCGCAGTCAACGACTGCATCCTCGAAGGTCTTGGCATTCTTCTCAACAACGATTGTGCTGCCAGGAATGTTGACCTGAACCTTGACATTCTTGTTGTTGTGTTCTGGAAGCAATGACAATGCCACATCCACACCTGTAACCGCATCGTAGAATTTCTCTAATTTACCGAGCTTCTTTTCTACAAAGTCCAACAGTTTCTGGTCCGCGTCGAACTTGATGGATTGTACTCTAATCTCCATTTTTACCTCCGTTTTTTGCCCTCGGGTGGGCGGATTCATAAATATGTCTGAGCTTGGCGATGGTGTTGTGGGTATAGACCTGGGTGGCCGACAGCGAGGAGTGACCGAGAAGCTCCTTTATGGAGTTCAGGTCGGTTCCTTCATTGAGAAGCTCCGTCGCAAGAGAGTGGCGGAGGACATGGGGCGACTTGCGTCCCGTGACATCGCTGCTGGCTCCAAGCTCGGATTTCACTGCCCTGTCCACATATACCGGATATAGTCTCCTTCCGGAATATGTAACAAGCAGCGGCTCGTTCAAAGATCTCTTTCCTCCCACCAAAGCTTCAACTGCTTTCAAATATAACAAAATTTCTTCTGATAAAGAAGCAATAAGAGGAATTTCCCTCATTTTGTCACCTTTTCCACGAACTCTGACTACATTTCTGCCAAAATCCACGTCCGAAATGTTCAATCCGACAAGTTCAGCCCGGCGGATTCCGAGCGAATACAATGCTGAAATGATGAGTCTTGCGAGCCTGCGGTCATACAGTTCGCGGCCATGCCTGGTCGCAGGGCATTGCAGGAAGATTTCATACATGTCTTCTGATGCATACGTCCGGGTAGAAGCAAAATAGTCTTCCATAGAGTCCTTCCTGTAGAACACCGGGAGCCGCTTCTCGGATTTCGGCCTCGGAACAAGCTTCACAGGATTGGAGGAGAGATGTCCGGACTTGACAAGGAAACGGCAGAAGCCGCTCAGGACAGACAGATGAAGGTTGACAGTGCGTGGGACCAGCCCGCGTCCATCGAGCATATCCACCTCATAACTCCTTATCTCTGAAGGATTGAGGGCAGTCAGAAACTCTTCGTCTGATATTTCATCCGCCGCCCTCCCATCTTCACGGAAAACAAAGGACATGAAATCCCCGAGGACTTCCCTGTATATGGAAACCGTCCTTGGAGAATATCTCCTGACATCAGCGACATAATCTATATATTTGTCAATCAGGGTCATTATAAGAAAGTCAGATTGAACCGCCTTCGGGGTCTCCTTCAACAGAACCGGAAACCGGGAAAAGCCCCATTCCTGCCGCCATATTCCTCATATATATGTCTGCCGCCTCGAATGTATTCTCGATTTCCCCGTCCAGGATGGCATTCTTCACAGCATCCTTCAAGACACCGATCGTGTTGCACGGCTCTATACCGAAGAGTGCCATGACATAATCTCCTGTTATCGGGTTCTTGAAGTTGCGGATTGCATCCTTGGCCTCCACCTCGACAAGCTTATGCCTTACTAGTTCGAAATTGGCCCTGAGGCGTGCGACCTTGCGAGGATTCTTGGACGTGATGTCGGCGTTGCAAAGAAGCATGAGGTCATCTATGTCATCCCCCGCCTCGAACAGAAGGCGGCGGACAGCAGAGTCAGTAACCTCCTCTGTCACAAGGGCTATAGGGCGAAGGTGAAGGCCAACCAGTTTCTGGACATATTTCATCTTCTCGTTAAGGGGCATCTTGAGACTCTGGAAGATTTTAGGAATCCATTTCGCGCCGACCACTTCGTGTCCATGGAATGTCCACCCGAGAGCCGGGTCATAGCGCTTGGTGGAAGGCTTGGCGATATCATGCAGCAATGCAGCCCATCGGAGCCAGACATTCGGTTCTGTCCTTGGCCTGGCGACCTGGACACCGTCTTCGATGACATAGTCCTTCAGTGTTCCTTCGGCGATTGCCTGCTTCTCTGCAGACGCCACATTGTCAAGCACCTCGAGAGTATGGGAGAAATTTTCCTTGTGGCCTTTTCCCTCAACGGTCTCGACACCTTTGAGTTTCGAGAGCTGGGGCAGGATATAGTCAAGCAAGCCTGTCTCGTCCAGGAGGCGGAATCCGATGGAAGGCTTGTCCGTGACGAGAATCTTGTTCAGCTCGTCCACTATTCTTTCCTTTGACAGAATCTCCATCCTGTGACGGTTGCGCCTGATGGATTCAAGAGATTCCGGAACTATTGTAAACACCTGTGAATCAGTCGTAAGCTTTGTAGCAAAACGGATTGCCCTTACCATTCTCAAAGGGTCGTCACTATAGGTGGTATCCGGGTCGAGAGGCGTCCTGATGATGCCTGATGCAAGGTCGCGGATGCCCCCGAACGGGTCGACCAATGCTCCGAAATCCTCTTTCTGGAGGCTGAATGCCATGGCATTGATGGTGAAGTCCCTGCGAAGCTGGTCGTCCTCGAGAGTGCCGTTCTCCACTATGGGCTTGCGGGAATCCCTTCTGTATGATTCCTTGCGTGCCCCCACGAACTCCACTTCTATACCTTGGTAGCGGAGCATCGCCGTGCCGAAATTCTTGAAAACCGACACATGGCTGTGCACCCTTGCCCCCACTGCTTCGGCAAGGTCGGTCCCGCTCCCCTCGACAACTATGTCTATGTCCTTGCTCGGACGTCCGAGGAAGCAGTCGCGCACATAGCCTCCGATTACAAATGCTCTCACACCCATCTTCTGTGCCGTTTCAGACACGATGGTGAATATTCCGTGGTCAAGAAAACCCTCTGTAACTGTCTGTGACATTTGAAATTACCCCAATTACCTTATTTCATTCCCGGACGGAGCGGTCATTTCTTCCCATGACGGCAGGCTGTCCATCATGACATATCTGCCGTCCCCATCATCCCCGCTCTGGCGGAAGACAAAGGTCTTAAGTCCGTTCGTGATAAATATATATCTGACTTTCAGTACCATATTATAACGGATCACCTGGTCGAGGACATCCCGGTCCAAAGCTACCGCGGGTCTTTTGCATTCGACTACGGCCAATGGAGAAGCACTTCTGTCATAGATGATTATGTCCGCCCTGAACTGCTTGCCTGCAAGCCTGAACCCGACTTCGCTCATCATCATGTGCATCGGCACCTTCATCCTTTGCGAGAGCACCCCGATGAACCATTGGCGAACCTCCTCCTCAGGTGTCCGGGCCACTTCCCTTTTCCTGAGGGGATCAAATATGTTATCCGCCGAATCTACCATAATATCTGATACTGCTACCTGCAAATTTACAACAATTTTCAGGAAAGAAATGTGAAATATGTTAGATTTGCGGAGATATTCATACGGGCTATGGGAAATGAGGGATATATTGATGCCGGGGGACGCATCGGAAGAATGGAAATCGTTTATGAAGACGAATGGCTGATCGTGGTCGACAAACCGTCCGGGCTGCTTACGATGTCCACCGGCAGGTCCGGGGAGACCACGGCCTATTCCCTGCTCACTGACTATGCAAGGCAGAAATCAGGGAGACGCAGGGATATGGACACTGAAAGGATTTTCATAGTCCACAGGCTTGACAGGGACACCTCGGGGCTGCTGCTTTTCGCCAAGGATTACACGACCAAGGAAATGCTTCAGGAAAACTGGAACGAGACAGTCCTGGAAAGGAAATATGTGGCGATTCTCGAAGGCCATATAGACAGCAATGAAGGATGGATCGAGACATGGATGAGGGAAAACCAGAAATCGATGAAGATGCAATGCATACCCGCCGACGGACGCGAAGACCCGGACAGGCTAATTGAAGACGGGTGGAAATTCGCCTCTACACATTGCCTCACCCTGAAGGAGGGAATGATTGAAAATCAGACATATACAATGGTGGAGTTCGAACTGGAAACCGGAAGGAAGAACCAGATAAGGGTCCATGCTCAATGGATAGGCCATCCTGTTGCAGGTGACAGGAAATACGGGGCGCAGACCAATCCCATCGGCCGTCTGGCCCTCCATGCCCGCACCCTGTCATTCACCCATCCGCGCACAGGAAATACACTGAGCTTCACATCCCGCCTGCCCAAAGGATTCAGGCTCAAATAGATGAGAGGAAGGCTATTTCCTTGCGGGCAGTTGCAGACCAGTCGAGACGGGCAGGCACTGACTGAGTCGAGCCGCTTCTGAGAATCTTGACTGCCTTGCTTGCAATTCCTGACTCGAAACAGTCTCCAAGAGGAACACAATAATCCTTGCCGATTATGTCCGGTATGCCGCATACATCCGAACCGACCACACCGGCACCGCATCTGACAGCCTCTGCACAGACAAGAGGACAGCCCTCGTTGAGACTCGGGAGAAGCAGGACGTCGATGCAGTTCATCAGCTCAGGCATCCTGTCAGGCTGTATATTGCCGGTAAAACGTATGTCCGGCCCGGTCCCTGAACCTGGTAATGGTTCCCGCCATGGGGACTCTGCCGACAAGGACATCTGCGAAGCCATTGCGTACATCGAATCCAGAAGAGGCTTCCTCTGCTTTCCATCCCCCACAATGAGGAATGTCACGGGGCCATCATACATGGAAACGATGTTCCTGAATATCCCAGGCAGGGAGAGGACATTCTTGATACGGTGGAAATTGCCGGCATAGGCCACGACTTTCCTGTCCTCAGGCAAAGAAAACCTGCGCCTGCATTCAATCCGTTCGATGTCTGAAAGTCTGGCAAACCGTCCGGACACCCCGTTGTACAGGACATCGGAAGGAGCATCGGGAGCAAGCCTCTGCCCTATGGCCCTGAGGGAATCGCTCACATAGAAATTCATTGCGGCATCGGAGGCGACGAGCCTGGTCATCTTCATTATATAGGTATTCTCCCACGGCCTGGTATGGATGTCGGAGCCGTGCCATGTAACATAATAACTGACTCCATACCTTCTCCATGCCTCATGAGCGACAAGGGCACCCTCATATGAATGTGCCGCAAGGCAGTCATAATCTTTAAGAAGGGGTGCAGTTCTGGCAACGAACCTGCTGAAAAACAGAGGTTTGCATCTCAGCTTCTGAGTAAGGATATCATCGGTCACAGAGAAATCATACCACAACATCCTGTACCTGATTCCATCTATCGTAACATCATCCATATCAGGAACCTGCGGAGTTTTCCTGACCTTCCGGGTAAAAGCATTGTCACGGCTGTGGAGGCAGTAGACATCCACATCGAAACTTCCATCAGCGACAAGATGCCTTACCCTCTGGTGTACGGCATTGAACAGTCCCTTCCTGTCGAAAGGACTGCTCTCGAATATTACAGCAAGCCTGAACATCGTGACAAGAATTTATATACCGAAACAGAAAACCGGACATTGCCCAGCTTGTACATCAATATGTTGAACACCTGTCCAGCCCTCACGGAGAACAGCCCCAGGGAAGAATCAGCCTTCATGAGAGAATATACCCATCCGAGATAGTCTTCCGTAAGAAGGGCCGTACGGCGCGTGGCGAAAATATTCAGGATACGACAGACATACCTTCCAATGACATCCTCATGGTAAAGGCGTTGAATCTTATGACTGTCCGGATGCATCCTCTGGAGAGTCCTCACTGCCCTGCAATATGACGGAAGGAAAAGCCTCATCTGAATCAGATGGCGGTCCGACCGGATGTCGCTTCCAAGAGAACCGGGGCGGATATCATATCTGTACACAGGCACAGGGACGGTGACAGCGCTGCCGCACAGGGCGAAGAAGGAGAATACGAAAAGCTTGTCCTCCGCATAGCTTATGTCGTTGCAGAAACGGAGCTTCCCCACAGTGCTCCTGCGGAAAAGCTTGGCCCATGGAGAATCAAGCATCGCACAGTTGCGTGTAAGGTTTTCATCAAAGAAAGAAGACATGTCACCGTCAGGATAAAGCCCGGATTTGACCGGAACGAGAGTCGAAACTTTCCCGCCGTCATCGGCAATATGACCTCCAAGTACAAAATCATGGTCTTCAGCCGCTTCAGACAAGACCTTCAAGGCTCCTGGCAAAAGAGCATCATCCGAATCCACGAACATCAGATACTCTCCCTGAGCAGCCTCTATTCCTTCATTCCTGGCCGAACTCACTCCGCCGTTGACCTTGTGCAGGACCTTGAAGCGAGGGTCGCGTGCAGCGAAGCGGTCACATATCTCACCTGATCGGTCCGTACTGCCGTCATCTACCACAATAACCTCATAATCAAGGAAATCCTGAGAAATGATGCTTTCAAGGCATGGCTCAATATAATACTCTGCATTATAAACCGGTATGATTATGCTGATTTTCATTCAGATCCTGATTTCAAATATTTCTCAATAAAGTCAAATGACTCCTTCCTCTTCTGTTCCAATATACAGTCCACTCTGTCCCAATCGATTTCCATCAGCCAGCCTTCACCGTCATCCGACGGATCGATTCCCTGCACCATCCTCGACTCGAGAGAGAATGTTGCCAGAAGAGACTCAATCCTCGACACTCCCCTTGCCGGATTTGCTACAACAAGGAAAGGCTTGTGGAACAGAATTGAGAGCACGCATACATGGAAGGAATCGGTAATGACGAAAGAAGAATCGATGATGTCCGCCAGCCATTTTCCTACCGGCGGGAGTACACGCTTCTCAACCGGAATCCTCCTGTCAGAAGGGACCGAGGCATCCAGCACTTCCATCCTCGCAGCCCGGAAGAGAAAATCCTTCAGACTCTTCATATTTTTCGGTGTATCAAGGAAATATGACATGGCATAAGTGCGTATGGCCCTGCCGTTGCCCCTTTGCGCCAGAGATTGATATGCCTCCGTCGGAAGAAGCATGACAGGATCGAGGACCTGCACAGCCCTATCGCAGTCGAACCACTCGTCACACATGGCCACCGCCGATTTTTCCCTTACGGAAATCCCGTCGAACCTCTTCAGAAGCGCGCTGCAATTATCAAGCTGCTGAAAATCATATTCCAGCTGGTCAGTACCGAACGAAGCCGCATAGGCAACCCTCTTGACATCCCACCCTGAAGTAAAATCAAGGAATGCATTCTCTATCTTGCCGAAATAGCGGGGACGCCACACCTGGTCGCTGCCGACAACAAATGCATCATAGTCCTCAAGTATTGAATCATAGGATTTTATGGATACCGGTGATATGTACTCCGATATGAATCCGGCGGTCTTGACAGATATGAGCGGACTTTCTTTCCTCAGCCTCAGTTCCCTGAAAACCTCCGGCCCGGAACCACCCTTGAGGATATTCAGCAACAACCGCTTCGGGTACACTACAGGAGCCTTCCACCATTCCGGAAGGTGAATCTTCTCCTCAGGGTCAAGCACAAAGACTTCGTTGCCATAGCCTTCAAGGACGGTCTTCAGGGCATAGGCCTGCAATATTCCGCCATAATTGGTATGGATCGGGAGGGTTATGATGGCAATCTTCATTTCTTCAACAATTTGGACTTCATTCTCGAAAGCGATGAATGAATGGAACGGTATATTCTGACTGTCAATGGTTTGCGGACAACAAAACTTTTCATGTATGCAATGGGGTCCTTTGCATTAGGCAATCCTGCAAAGAAAGCCGCACGCCTCTGCGGCACGTCGCAGCCGGCGGAGAATCCTCCGTTGCCGGCCACAGCCGACCTCCACTCCACCTCCTGGCTGCACATATCATCCAATGAACCGAGGATTTGCAGTCCCCTGTCAGTATTCGCGCTCACGAATGACACTCCTCTGCCGTCAGCCAGCTTCGGAGCCGTACACCGGGCGATCCACAAATCTGCAAGAGTGATGTCACTTCCGCTGCGGAAACACCTGAACGGGCACTCATAGCATGACGGCCTGAGCGTGACATCCTGAAAGAACAAAGCCAGATATGGGTCGTTGTCTTTGGGAACGCGGACAACCCTCCCGTCAGAAAGCGTGAACCTTATGCTGTAATTCATCCATCCCTTCTCTCCATCCCTGAAATCAACGGCCTTCACCTCCGCCCCGAAGCGTTTCCCTGCGGCATCCACATATTTCGACCACAATCCCGGGCCGGGTACTCCGTGGCACGCACAATCGAGACAGACAAGATTCCCGTAATCCCGTGACAGATAGCCCTTCAGCCCTGCCACCTGGCATGGAGTGCCGCTGAAAAGCACCTTGCGTCCATCGTCCAGGCACGAGCGAACATCCTCATAGCAGGAATACATATCGCTCTGTACATATTTCGAACCCTGAAGATCCTTTATTCCGGTCATATCATCCACTTCCCTGTGGCCCACCGTCCTGACATCATCAAACGCAGCCCCGAAAACTGCACCTCCTTCAGAAAGAATGCCTGAAGCGACAACAGGGAACACCCCGCCGGAAGAACTTGCCCCAGAAGCCTCATTGCTTCTTGCCGCCCAGCTGCGCAAAGGCCAGGACGGTTCATGAGCCTTGTCCATAGGACATACCTCATTGCATTTCCCGCATCCTATGCAAAGGTCCGGATTGGCAAAAGGATAGTCGAATCCCTCAACGTCCCGCCTCATGACAATGCATTGGACGGGGCATGCAGCAACACAGGCGGTGCAGCCGCAGCATTGGGTCTTGTCCTTTATCTCAATCATGTCTGAAAATATTTGGCACCATGGACATTATCTCTCTTCTCTCATCTGCCCCGCATCCCACGAAGAGGATGGAAAGCCCGGCAGAAACCACCGATACGACGATGGTGACGCAAGACGACAGAGCCCCCTCCGGCATCATCCTGACACAGACAACGGGCAGTGGAATCGCAACGGCCGTCACAAGCAGGACATTGATCCACACCCGCCTTACGAAGTCCCGCACATGCAATCCGATCATTCCCTTGAGCATGATAAGACGGGCGGCAAGACATATCTGGGACAGGATTATTGCCACCATTACTGTCACCTCCGGCACTGCTCCATATTTCAGAAAAATATATGAAACAGGCAGATTCAGCAGCTGGATACCCCCGACAACAATCTGGTAATTCCGGATTCGTCCCGTGGCCAGCATTGAAGTGACCAATGGATAGGACAGTGACTCGCTCAATGTGAAAACGAGAAAAAGCCGGACGAACAAAGCCGAATGTTCAGGCACCTCCTTCAGCCACAGCCCGAGCAGGAAATCGGCATTCACGATCACAGGCAGGGCGAGGATGAAAAGCAGATAATATGACATCCTCGAGGATTTCCTGACCAGGGACATCATATAATCCATTTCCCCGGAGGCATAAGACTTCGTTATCTGAGGATTCACGGCAGTCATGAAATTGGTGACGAATCCTTGAACGGCACCGTTGAGCTGGACGGCAACTCCCCTCGCGGCATTGACTGCGGGTCCAGAAAACAGGTTCACGAGGATGTTGCCTCCCTGGTCCCTTAGCACACCTGAAGCCGCCCCTATGAAATTCCATCCGGCAAACGAGAACATTTTCCTGAGCAGTCCCCCATCGAGCACGAAGCCGGCACGGCATTCCGGGAAATGTTTCCGGCAATATTGTCCGTATGCCATCCTGACTGCCAGGACCTCGCCTGCCATCAGCGCTGCATAGAAAACAAGGCGGTCGAAGCCAGAGCGGACAACAAGGAGTGCCACGACAAGGCGCAGGATTCCGTCAAACATGCCAATCCATGCATAGGCCGACATTTTCTCATGTGCAGTTATGGTTGCGGTCTGAGGCATGCTCATCAGATTGACGACAAAAGAGAATATGCTGAAATGCAGGACATTGCATGCCGCGGGAATCCTCGCTGGATCAATCGTCATCTTGTTCCTTATGAACCACAGACCAATCGGTTCGGCAGCAGCCACTATGATCACGGACAACATCAGCTGGACTATCACGGCTGTAGAAAACACTCTGCCGAGGTCGGCTCCGTCAGACTTGCCCATTTCGAATGTTATGAACCGGGAGACTGCCGAATTGAGTGCTCCGGACAGGACGGCGAACATGGCGACTACTCCACCGACGACATTGTAGATACCGTAGTCGGTCTCTCCGAGCGCAGCAAGGACAACACGGGATGTGTACAGGCCGACGCATAGCAGGAAAAACATCCTGAAATATAGCATCAGGGTGTTCCGGACTATCCGTTTTCCTCGTGTCTTGTTGTCTTCCGCCATATATTATATGCCTGTCATTTCTTTCGCTGTCGCTCAAGCGACTTTGTCGATTACGAGCGACCGCATTACTGTCATTTCGAGCTACCGCATTACTGTCATTTCGAGCGACCGCAGGGAGTCGAGAAATCTCTCCCCCACAAATTTACAAATATACACAAATAACCTGAATTAAGGAACAGCTTTTGCTCATGTCCTGGCCGATGTGAAAGCAAGGTTTATTTAAATTTTGAAATCACAAAGATTATTGCTAATTTAGGGGTCGGCTTATTATTCAACTTAAAGAATCTAATATAAAACACTATAAACTATTGAATTATGGTAAGATATGCAGTAATGTGGAAATTCAAGCCATCAGATGGCAGGAGTCCAAAGGAGATTGGAGAAGATGTCAAGGAGAAATATGAGTCCCTCCTGGGACTTGTGCCTGGCCTGAAGAACATCGAAGTGGGAATCAACAGGAATGAATCAGCAACAGCATACGATGCTATGATGATAGCCGATTTCGAAAGCTGGGAGGCTCTTGCAGACTACAAGGCAGATTCCATGAGGGACAATGTGATAAAATATGTAGAGACATTGATTGATGTCCGCGCAAGAGTCGAATACGAAAGATAGTAATATTTCAATATACAAACAAAACAAGCGCAGCTCCGGAAGGGAGTTGCGCTTTATTTTTATGCGTCAGGCAGGATTATTCAGCCTTGCCGTTTGAGCCGAGCACGTTGATAATCTTGTGGATGTAAAGCTTCTTCATGTTGTCGCGTGCAGGTCCGAGATACTTGCGTGGGTCGAACTCTGCAGGTTTCTCTGCGAATACCTTGCGGATAGCAGCGGTCATTGCAAGACGGGAGTCAGAGTCGATATTAATCTTGCAGACAGCGCTCTTTGAAGCCTCGCGGAGCTGCTCCTCAGGAATACCAACAGCAGCCTTGAGTGCACCGCCGAACTGGTTGATTGTGTCAACCTCGTCCTGAGGTACTGAAGATGAACCGTGGAGCACGATAGGGAAACCAGGAAGCTTTTTCTCGATCTCGTGAAGTACGTCGAATGCGAGCGGCGGAGGAACGAGTCGGCCTGTCTGAGGGTCAACGGTGCACTGCTCCGGAGTGAACTTGTAAGCACCGTGTGAAGTTCCTATTGAAATTGCGAGTGAGTCACAACCTGTGCGGGTAGCGAAATCAATCACCTCCTCAGGCTTTGTATAGTGAGACTCTGCAGCGCAGACCTCATCTTCTACACCTGCGAGGACACCGAGTTCTGCCTCAACGGTAACGTCATACTGATGAGCATAGTCAACAACCTTCTTTGTGAGGGCGATGTTATCCTCGTAAGGGAGGGAAGAAGCATCGATCATCACTGAAGAGAATCCCATGTCAACGCAGCTCTTGCAAAGCTCGAAGCTGTCACCATGGTCGAGGTGGAGGACAATCTGAGGATGCTCCCAACCGAGCTCCTTAGCATACTCGACTGCACCCTCTGCCATATAGCGGAGAAGAGTCTGGTTTGCATAGTTGCGTGCTCCCTTTGAAACCTGGAGGATGACAGGTGACTTGGTCTCTGCAGCAGCCTGGATGATAGCCTGGAGCTGCTCCATGTTGTTGAAGTTGAATGCAGGGATGGCGTAACCGCCGTTGATAGCCTTGGCAAACATTTCTTTGGTGTTTACAAGGCCGATTTCTTTATAAGATACCATAAAATCTATAATTTGTTTAAAAATCGTTTCCGTTTCACAAAAACTCTGCAAAAATAATTAATTTTGCCGAATATTGAAAAATTTTAATTCCAAGAGGATAGAAATGGCAGAAAAAGTAATCATATTCTCAGCTCCGTCAGGAGCAGGCAAAAGCACCATAGTAAACCATATCCTGAAACTCCATCCTGAACTCGAATTTTCCATATCCGCGACTTCAAGGGCCCCGCGCGGCACTGAGAAGGACGGAGTGGAATATTATTTCTTCACGGCGGACCAGTTCAGGCAGATGATTGCGGAAGACAAGTTCGTGGAGCACGAGGAGGTCTATCCAGGTTCTTTCTATGGTACATTGAAGTCCGAGGTGGACAGAATCTGGGCCAAAGGACATGCAATCGTATTCGACATAGATGTCAAGGGCGGAGTGAATGTCAAGAGAATCTTTGGGGACAAGGCCCTTTCCGTCCTGATTAAGGCTCCATCCACGGAAGTGCTCAGACAGAGGCTCATAGGACGCGGTACCGATTCCATGGAGGCAATTGAGAAAAGGGTCGCCAAGGCTGAATCCGAGATGGAATTCGCGGACGGCAAGTTCGACCATGTGCTTGTGAACGACAATCTTGAGGCAGCCTTTGCTGAAGCTGAGAAGGTTGTCGGCGAATTCCTTTCCGGGAAATGAGAATCGCTGTCTACAGCGGGTCGTTCAATCCGCTCCATGTCGGGCATCTCGCAATCCTGCGCCATCTTGTCGGGAATGACGGTTTCGACAAGGTCTATCTGATAGTCTCTCCGAAGAATCCTCTTAAGGACAATATCAGCTCCAATTCTGCGCAGGAGCGCTTCGAGGCGGCATGCAAGGCAGTCAGGAGAAGGGGACTCGAAAATGTGTTCGTGGACGATATCGAGCTCCGGATGCCCCAGCCGCATTACACCATAAGGACTCTCGATGCACTTAAGGCAAGGGAACCCGGGAATGATTTTACCCTGATTATGGGCGCGGACCAGATTGATGACATACACAGATGGAAGGACTATGGCAGGATCCTGTCAGAATACGGAGTCAAGGTATATCCGCGCAAAGGATTCGACCTCAGGAAGATAATTGAATCCCTCAGGCAGGAGAACCCTTCATACATGATCGGCACCATTGATGCCCCGATGGTGGATGTGTCTTCAACCATGATCCGCGAAGCTCTCGCTTCCGGAAAGGACATGAAAGATTTTCTAATGTAATTCTAAAAGGACATGAAAGGAAAGGTACTCGTTACCGGTGCAAACGGTTTCCTCGCAACAAACGCCATAGCAGCATTGGTGGAAGCGGGTTATGAAGTCCGCGGACTGCTTAGGCGCAAAGGGTCATTCATAGGACGTGTCTGCCCTGGGCTCGAGCTTATGGAGGGTAGCTTCACGGACGACCGGACAATTGGAGAGGCTCTGGTTGGATGCGATTATGTGGTTCATATAGCTGCACTTACAGACCAGAGTGCATCAGCTGAAGACTACAGGAAAATCAATGTGGATGCTACCGTAAGGCTGGCAGGGAAAGCCGTGGAGGCAGGCGTTAAGAGACTTGTCTATGTAAGTTCCGCGAATGCATTCGCATACGGAAGCAAGGAGAATCCGGGTGACGAGACAAAGCCGACAAGACCGCCGTTCACCGAGTCGCAATATGCATTGAGCAAGGCGGCTGCGCAGAAGGAAGTCATGAAATTCAAGGACAGGATGGATGTAGTAGTGGTGAACCCGACATTCATGATAGGCCCCATGGACATAAAGCCGAGTTCAGGACGAATCATCACCATGGCATACGGAAGGAAGGTGATGGCAGCTCCTCCGGGAGGAAAGAATTTCGTCCATGTCGGAGATGCCGCCAGGGGAATCGTTGCAGCTCTTCAGAAGGGGCGCAGCGGTGAGGCTTATCTGCTCTGCGGTGAGAACATGAACTATCACGATTTCTACAGCACCCTTTCAAGAGTCAGCGGAAAGAAAATGCGTCTGATAGATGTTCCCGGCAAACTTCTCCTTGCCGTCGGCCATGTCTGTGACCTTCTATACAAAATCGGTATCAAGACCGACGCCACACTCACAAACATGAAGCTTCTGTGCATCGACAATTATTACACGAATGCCAAGGCCCGGAAGGATCTCGGCATCGATTTTCGCAGCGCTGAGGAGGCCATCAGGGATGCCGTCGGATGGTTCCGCGAAAACAACATGTTGAAATAAGGGAACAACGTGGCCGGGAGTATATCAGAGTGACAGTTCTTGTACTCCAGACCGCTTCCGCAAGGGCAAGGGTCATTACTTCCGACTCTTGGGACACCTATACCGTATCCCATTGGAGCAATAGTTATTATGCTACTCCTCGCCAAAATCAAGCGCATACTCCAATTTCATAATGTGCACCGGTCTGTCATCCCCGTGATAGAGATGACTATGCACTGAATAATCCTTTCCAGACTTTACCTCGATTGGAATATTTGACAGATTGTCGGCATCATCAATTAAATAATCAACCTCCCCGTTTTCCGAGAAAAATCGCAATAAATAAACTGCGTTTTCCTACAAATTAAGGCCTAAAATAACTGCGTTTTCCGAGAAAGCAGTCTATATTTCGCACATATATACTCGGTTTTCCTGCCTATT
>JBJEBN010000093.1:30993-34346 GCA_051870095.1 Candidatus Cryptobacteroides sp.
TTTCCGAGAAAGCAGTCTATATTTCGCACATATATACTCGGTTTTCCTGCCTATTATTTCGCAAAATAAAGCGATAGATTCCTGAAGAGAAGCCATGCAGCAATATACTGCGTAATACCATTTACCGTCATCAGCACAAAGCCGGACGGGACAAAATTTTTGAATAATGCTTCAAAGCACGGCAATTTTGTTCTCAACATATCGAGAAGCGGATCCATCATCCACATCTGACTTGGGTCTCCGACTTTCCGAAGCAGTCCTTCTCCTCCAGATTCTTCTTCAACAGAAATCATTGACCCTACTCTTCATTTATCTTAAAACAATTCTTTTATTCACTCCGCACTGATGAACTCTCTCGGTGTAATGCCGGAGACCTTCTTGAAGATGCGGGTGAAGTGGTGCGGGTACTCAAAGCCTAGCCTGTAGGCGGTTTCAGAGATGTTGTAGCCCTTCATAAGGAGGTTCTTGCCCTGATTCACGACATAGCTATGTATGTATCCGATGGCTGTGCCGCCCGTAGCCTTGTGAACCATATCACCGAAGTACCGGGCCGAGTAGGCCAACTCTCCGGCAAAATATGATACCGAAGGTATGCCATTTTTCATCTGTTGCCCGCTTCGGTAGTACTCCTCCAGCAGGTAGTTGAACTTCTTGAGAATGTTACGGTCCTTTGATAGCGGAACCTCAAGTTGACGGAGATAGATACGGTTGCAATATTCCATGATAAGGCGAAGATAACCCGATATCACTCCTCTCTGCGCAGGAGAATCCTCGTTTTGCAGCAGTTCGTCCCTCAGCTGCCCAATCAGAAGCGTGATATGACTCCACTCAGAGTCAGTCATCTTGAGCGGGTCTGACGCAAAGTACGAAAAGTAGTGGAAATCCTTGATTTTCTCTCCCAGGTCGGTGTCGTGAATGAGTTCAGGAGACCACAGTAAAGCCCAACCTGAAAAAGACAGGAGGCTGCCATCATCTTCTCTTCCTCCAATCTGTCCGGGAGCAACAGCGATTATGGATCCTTTTTCAGCTTTGTATGGACGCATTCCGTAGGAGAGGTCTTCCGGGAAATCGCGCTGGATGAACAGGCCATAGACACCGTAGTTGTTTATACTGCTGCGGATTCTGAGCTCGTCATAATGGACGATGCCCACCAGCGGATGCAGAACCGGTGCACCCACATATCCGACATAGTCATTGGGATTGGAGACTTTCAGAATCTTTTTCATGGTTGCAAAGTTAACCGTTTCTATCGAAATATCCGTAATAAGTGGTATGTGTAATCCCAGTTTACAGTATAAATATGCGTTATTGGTTAATAAATCAGCGGAATGTGTGCTTGCAGTGATAATACTTACAAGTAAATTTGCACAACAGAATAATATCAACAAAATGGCTTACAGAAAACTCCTTATGAAATACATAATCACAATACTGCTAACAATGATTACAATGAGTCTCAATGGCAGAGAAACGACCAATGATATTAAAGATACATTATCTCAACTCTATGCATACACCACCCTTCCTAACGAGGACATGTTAGTCAGAATCAGCGAAATAGAAGTTTATCCGGAATACCTTCAAGAGTATCTGGAGTTTGCTCACAACGTTGGCGTAACTTCCGTAAAGGAAGAACCCGGAGTCATCTGCATTTACCCCATGCAGCAGTTGCGCAATGACTGCCAGATACGCATTCTCGAAATCTATGCATCGCAGGAGGCTTACCGGCACCACATCCAGACTCCTCACTTCCAAACTTATAAACAAGGGACTCTCCATATGGTAAAGAGTCTGGACCTTGTGGATATGAGCCAGATGGCACCCGAGGCTCTCCCATTGATATTCAACAAGTCCAACAATCCTACATTCTTGGAGATTGCATCATCCCGTTACTCATGCAAGAAGTTCTCGACCGAACAGGTCAGCAAGCACCAGCTTGATGCAATCCTTGAAGCAGGGCGCCTTGCTCCTACAGCCAAGAATCTGCAGGAACAGCATATATATGTGGTTCAGTCCGCAGAGGCTCTTGCAAAGATTGACTCAAATAGCCCATGCAGATATGGTGCTCCAACCTGCCTTGTTGTCGCTTATGACAAGAACAATGTCTTTACATATCCTGGAGGCAAGAGAAACTCTGGAATAGAAGATACCAGTATCGTTGCTACACATATGTTGCTTGCAGCGGAAAGTGTGGGCGTGAATAGTTGCTGGGTAAACTTCTTTGACCCTGAGAAACTTGCCGCCGACCTCGGTCTTCCGGAGAATGAAGAAATTCTCATGATTCTGGACCTGGGCTTTGCCGCAGAAGGAAGCGGCCCTCTGAAGACACACTTCAGCAGAAAGCTAATTCAGGAAACAGTCACATATCTGTAAAGAATGAAAAGAAACGGATTAATTCTGGCGGCACCATCTATATCGAGGTTGGGATTGTCGAATAATTCGTGTAAAGAGACAAAAATATCAATGATATCCAAAAGTCAACCGGTGGACAAATTCAGCATTTCACTGCAATCTTAATCACCCCTTCTTCCCGATTCTCAAACACCCTGTAAGCCTCTTCAATATCATCCAGACTATATCGGTGGGTAATCAGCGGTGTCGTGTCAATGAGTCCTTGTTCAATCAAAGAGAGGATCTCTGCACAGTCGCAGTTACTCTCGCCTCCCCTTTCATCACACCGACAACCTGGTCGTTTATTAGGAGATAATGCGGCAAAGCCAGCTTGCCGGAGTGCCTGTCTTTGATTATCAGTGTAGCCATCAGAGCAATTCATTGATTCTGTCTTCCCTCAATACTTTCGGAGCGGCCTTTCCCGCAAGGATAAGGACTTTCTTGCCGTTCCGGTAAATATGCAGTTGACGGCTTCGGACAACCGCCGTCAACTCGTCGTCCTCCTGCAGGGCAAGCCAATCCATCATTCCTCCTTCCCCGTTCAAATTGAAACTGTTCCTGCATTTATGCGGTCTCTGACTTTCCATCTCACCATCCAGACCCCGTCGTTGAAGTTGTGACTATCGAGTATAGTTTCTTATCTTACTTTGATCCAGAGGTCTGCTTTCTCGTCGGCACGGATTTCATCGGGATATATTCCATAGTATTCCTTTGAATCGTCATCATAGATAGAGTTGACCGTGAAGTTAATCGTCCCGCTCTCAAAATGGAGAATCGAGTCATTGCTGAACTTGTTAAGTGCTTCTGTGAAGCGTCCTGCCAAAATTATCCTGAGTTCATCAGAATTCCGGTCCTTAGTCCCGTTAACGAACTTTTGAACAAGATGTGATTTTCGGGGTTGGAAAGACACCAAATGCATCATTTCCTCCATTTGCCCGGACAGACGCCCTTCCATTTGGTGA
>JBJEBN010000093.1:34446-37317 GCA_051870095.1 Candidatus Cryptobacteroides sp.
CACCAAATGCATCATTTCCTCCATTTGCCCGGACAGACGCCCTTCCATTTGGTGAAACTGCGCACGAAATGAGGCAGTGTACCAAAGCCCACTGATTCAGCGATGTCAGAGACCGGCATCTCCGGGTGGCTTCGCAGGAGCTGGGCCGCCATTTCCAAACGGAATTCATTCAGCGCGGTAATGAAGGTTTTACCGGTTTCTTTCTTGTAAAAGGCGCAGAAGGCGGTCCGGTTCATTCCCACATAGGACGAGATTTCCTCAATGGTAATAGTCCTGGCGTAGTTGCAATGGACGTAGATGCGAATCTTTTCCAGTCGCTTTTCAGCACTGCTCAGCCTGGAGATGGAGCTCACTCTGACGGCATCTCCCAGGTTGGCCATTTCGGCCATCAGCGACACGGCACAGGCGCCGCGAGACTCCGGAACTTTGCTGTCCATATCCATCAGGAGCTGGACCAAACGTTCTTTCGCCGCTCCTTTATAGCTGACTGCTTCTGTTAAATCCCGCAGACGCATCATCTTTTTGGACAAGTCCGGAAAGACTTCTGAGAGTTTCTCAGGAAATGTGGGCGGGAAATGGAAGGAGATGTTCTCAATACAGCCTCCACGGTCTACAGCCTTTGGGTCGAACTCCCACTGATGCGGCAATTCCGGAGGAACCAGTACCAATTCTCCTTCCTGGAAGGGTTCGCTGACACTGCCCAAGGTACGGATGCCTTTCCCGGTGATGATATAATCCAACTCATATCCGGACTGGCTGTGACGGCCAATCTGTTTGTCGGGCTTGATTCTGACGTGGTCGAAGGTGTACATAATGCAAATATACGATAAAAAGTAATGAAAATATATCAAGTCAACATAATTGGAACCCTTTATCTTTGCAGATGATTCCCGATTGGGCTGGGAATGACTAAAATATGGCAAAAGAAAACATTTATCTGGCATCCAAGCCCCGTTACGAGATTCTGGACGGACTTCGTGGCGTGGCAGCTCTTATGGTGATACTTTTTCACTGTTTCGAGACGTACATCCCGGTTTTCGGGACGCAGCACATCAACCACGGCTACCTGGCTGTGGACTTCTTCTTTGTCCTATCCGGCTTTGTCATCGGCTATGCCTACGACGACCGCTGGGATAAGATGACCACATGGGGCTTTTTCAAGCGCCGTCTTACCCGACTACATCCGATGGTGATTGCAGGGACTCTCATCGGTGCAGCCCTATTTTTCTTTGCCGGATCGGCCTTCCCGAAAACCATGGAGACCCCCGGATGGAAGTTTGTCCTGTGCCTGGTGATGGGCCTGCTGATGATTCCCTGCGGCAAGAACCTCGACATCCGCGGCTGGGGTGAGATGAACTCCTTCAACGGCCCCAACTGGTCGCTGACGCTGGAGTATTGCGGCAACATTCTTTATGCCTTCGTTTTTCGTCATTTACCGAAGTTCGCATTGGCCATCCTCTGTGTAGTATGTGCTTTCTTCACGCTGGATTTGACGATGGGCTGGGATGTCTTCGGCCTGTTCCCGGACGGCCCGCAGTACACGGTTATCGGCGGTTGGAGCCTCAATGCCCAGCAGATGTATGTCGCCTTTACGCGGCTTCTGTATCCTTTCCTTTGCGGCCTTCTGATTTCCCGCCTCCTTCCTTCGCATCGCAGTGATAGCAATCCCAGTGGCTCTCCCATTCATCTGAAAGGCGGTTTCTGGTGGTGCTCCCTGGCGCTTATCGTCCTCTTTTCGATACCCTGCATCGGCGGAAAGACCGGCGTTCCGGACGGCATTTATCAAGCGGTCTGTATCCTGCTCATTTTCCCGCTCATAGTACTGGCCGGTTCCGGCAGTGTGACAACGCACAAATGGAGCACCAAGGTGTGCAAATGGCTGGGCGACCTTTCCTATCCGCTGTATATCACGCATTATCCGTTAATGTATATGCAGATGTCTTGGTTTGAGCAGCATAAGGCAGCGCCTGTCTGGATGCATATCGTGATGAACCTGGGCGTCGTATTCCTCTCCATCGTGCTGGCCTGGGGTATGCTAAAAATCTACGATGAACCAGTCCGCGAGTGGCTCAAGGAGCACTGGCTGAAACGAAAGGCGGTGAAATAATGGACCGCCTGCAATCGAGAGCAATCGACCTCCTCCGCTATCCGATGGCCGTACTGGTGGTAATGTGCAAGAACTACACGGCCTACCATGAACTCCGCTTCAACTGGCTGGTATTCAATATCTATGTCACGTGTATCATGGGCGCCACACTGGCTCTCGCCGGAAAACTGGCTGAAATGCCGATTGCTGACAGGCTCATCCAACTTTCACCGGCCAGTTTCTATCTCTACGCCGCTCACATTCTGTGGCTATACCCGTTGAGGGATTATCTGCTTCGGGTGACGGCACCGGCATCGGATGAAACTGTAATCCTCTTTTACTTTGCCTTCATCACATTTCACTGCACAGTGGTAACGTCTTTATACTTCCTGATGCGCCGGTTCCTTCCCAAAACAACAGCAGTTTTGACCGGTGGAAGGTAAATTGCGACTAACCAATGAACTTTCGATGGGAATTTTTAACGTTCGACTGATTGACCATCGCATATTGTAGTGTAGTATCCAAACTTTGATGTCCCAACAAATGCTGAACCTGTTCTATTGGAATTTTTTACAAATATCATGAATGATTACATAAATACGGGCGAAATATGTAACAAAATCGCCATAAATCGCCCAGATTAGTGTAATATTCAGTTCAAGTCATTTCTGAATTTGTCAATTAATCTATCTGTATCAGTCCCATTATCTTCTCAAGGCTCTCCCGGTCGATGTCATCAAATGCGTTCAGTTTCTTGCTGTCTATATCCAGGACTGCAACTACCT
>JBJEBN010000094.1:0-1675 GCA_051870095.1 Candidatus Cryptobacteroides sp.
GCATAAAGCCATTCGGGATAACTTTGAATTGTGAAAGCAATGCCTGAAAGGGAATCCAGCTTGCACACAAACTCCAGGCAGTCAATCAGGTCCACACTCTCGACAGGAAATTCATCCCCGTCCTGGTGGCAGGAAGGATTATCCCCCATCACCGCCTTCCACAGCCCCTGGGTAACCTCAGTTTCTCCCAGATAGAAGTCTACGAGTTCTATTTCGTTACGCAGTCCCTTACAATATATCTTTCCTCCTCTGATACCTATCATCTTGATCTCAATGCCCTTGAAGCAAACCGTGGTATCCTTCGGGTTGGTCCTGCTGTCATCCGAAAAGATTTCCGTTTCCTTGTATGCGGGATTGGCAATGTCATTCAGCAGGTTCTTCAGCAGGGGCGCAGCTATTATGCCGACAGCCACCAAAGTCAGGGCTGCTATTGATGCAATTGTTATCTTTACGCTCGGTTTCATACTCACTAGTTACTTTATGACTTTGCCAGTTTTGTCTAGGATGACACTCTCGTCGCCATATCCAAGTTTAGCCCTGAGCAGGTCTTTTGAGACCATTTCAAAATTCCAATAAATGGCTGGTGTAATGATTCTTCCGGTCCGGGCATCCATAAGTCCCTCCCATCCATCAACCATGTACACAAGAACATCATCAACCATAATTCGGGAATATGCATCTCCAGCCTCGTTCATTACCTCATATTCGAGTCTGTAAGTATTGTCAATAACGAACGGCTCCAGAACGGCTCCATCATACGAAAGGAGTCGCTTCACGTGATTCTTTGTTACATATACCCCTTCTATGGAGTCAGCAAATGACATCTCGTCACAGGCAGCAGGGAACACGCGGTTCAATTCACTATCCAGAAGCCAGCATCCATCGGCATTGGCTACAATGCGATAGCCATTTTCAGGTTCTTCGATACGTATATGGCTCCAATCAAGTACCAGACTTCCATCTTTCCTGTACAAAGCATAGTGCTCTGTATCATCAATATAACGCATTGCAGAGCAATATCCATCCTTGAAGACATAGTCCTGCCCCTTCTCGTATGGGATGATATAATCAATGACAAGACGGTTGTCCTTGTCGATGAAACCGATGCAGTCATCTCCTCCGAGAACGGCCGCCAGCCCTTCAGAGAAGTTCCAGGCCTTGCTGTACTGGGCTGGGATGACGATTTCTCCGGTTTTGACATTGAGGTAGCCTCGCTTGCCATCCTTGTCGCAGAAGACGGTCAGGCTGTCCCCTTCACAAGGGTCTCCAGATACCCATCGAATCTTCTTAGTGGTATACTCCTTTGATGCTTTGTTCCAAATGCGAACTGTGTAGTTCTTGTAAGCTCGCACCACCACATCTTTGGACAATGTGCGATCACGCCATTTATAACGACCGAAATGACTCTCACAGAAGGCAATTGCAAGAAGGATAGTGAATACGGCGACTCCTGCGCCAATAAGCCCCAGGCCCACCTTCCAGGTGGCATTGAGGATAGATTTGATTCTGGTGTTCATAAAAAGATTCTCCAATTCAGTTTATCCACATAGATAAGAGAGGATTGAAGAATCTATCATTTGACAAGAGCGAAAAAACACAATTGTGAGTGTACTTACAGTTTAACGGTATAGGACTTCGTGTTGCGCCATAGCGCAATTTGGAGTCCTGTTGTACG
>JBJEBN010000095.1:0-36998 GCA_051870095.1 Candidatus Cryptobacteroides sp.
CTGCATAGTGAGTTACTTAAGCAGCATCTCCGATTTTTCGTGTCCATCTTTGTTCAGTGTTGTTCAACGTTGTTCAGTTTGATGAGTTCTTGGGCTGAGTAGTCTGTGAACAACAGAAATTTGTACCGCACAAGGTACAAATGCGGTACAAATTATGACAAAAAAGCGTAGAAATGCATTAAAAACCATTAAATTGTTAAACATCTGTTCCGGAGATAAGATGCTGATATTTAATGGTTTTGTGCTTTATTTCGATGGATGTTGATATTGGGCTATTTTCCGATGCAAAAATTCCGGAAAATATTCCCCAAAACCTCGTCGGTGGTTATGTCGCCGGTTATGGTGCCGAGGTGGTGGAGGGCTTCGCGGATGTCTTGGGATATGAGGTCGGTGGGGAGGGAGGTGTCGAGGCCGGAACGGACACGGAGGAGGGAAGTGCGGGCGGAGGCGAGGGAGTCGATGTGGCGGGAGTTGGTCACGAGGGTGGCTTCGCTGTCGCGCAGGAGGTCTTTCTGGGAGGTGGCGAGGGCGGATTTGAGGGCGTTGATGCCTTCTCCTGACTTGGCGGATATCGGGAGAATCAATGTGCCGGATATGTTTTCGGCTTCTGTCTCTTTCGGCAGAGCTGTTTCAGCTTTGTGTTGGTTAATTTGCTTAGTCTCAATAAATGAAACAATTTGGTTTTTAATAGTAACAAAATTGTTGGGGCTTAAGGAGTCCTTTTTGTTGAGCAAAATAATCAGTTTTTGCTCTGCAAGATTTATCTGACCGAGGATGATTTCGAGAGATTCTGTATTTTCTTCCATGCTTCGTGTCAGGTCAAGCATTGCGAGGACTACAGATGCTTCGGAGACCTTTCTGATTGTTCTTTCTATGCCGATTCTTTCCACGGTTTCGTCGGTCTCGCGGATGCCGGCTGTATCAATGAAACGGAAGAGGACACCTTCGATGTTGAGAGTTTCTTCTATAGTGTCCCTGGTGGTTCCATGAATGTCGGATACAATGGCTCTCTCCTCTCCGAGCAAGGCGTTGAGCAATGTGCTTTTGCCTGTGTTCGTTGCTCCTGCAATGGCTACTGGCACTCCGTTCTTGATGGCATTTCCGGCCTTGAAGGAATCAATCAGACGGCCAATGTGGTCCAGCGTGCCGTCAAGAAGTTCCCTGAGTCTTGACCTGTCCGCGAACTCGACATCCTCTTCACTGAAATCAAGTTCAAGTTCCATCAGGGAGACGATTTCTAGGAGTGATGATCTCATCGAAGCCAGTTCAGAGGAGAAGCCTCCTTTCATCTGCCTGAATGCAATCTTGTGAGCAGCAGCATTTTGAGATGCTATCACATCTGCCACGGCCTCGGCCTGGGCGAGGTCCATCTTCCCGTTGACATAAGCCCTTTGGGTGAATTCTCCTGGCTCGGCACTCCTTATCCCGCACATTCTCAGCAGGTCTATTATCCTGGAAACTATGAACGATGACGCGTGGCATGAAATCTCCACGGAATCTTCGCCTGTATATGAATGCGGAGCACGGAATATGCTCACAAGCACCTCATCGACCGGCTCATCGCCATCCATTACTGTACCGAACCTGATTGAATAGCCCGGAGCATCAGCCAATCTGCCCTGGCGGCATCTGACAATCCTGTCTGCTGCATTGATTGCCTCAGAACCGCTCACCCTGATTATGGATATGGCACCTGTTCCGGGAATTGTTGCAGGAGCGCATATCGTATCATCATTTTTAGATATGTACATTTCAGAACCAATTATAAATCTTGCAAATTTACCCAAATAATGGAAACATGCCAAACTTTGCCTACCTTTGCAGAAAATTACGACAGAACATGGATTATATAGCTTTATTCGACCTCGACGGAGTGATTCTTGACACGGAATCCGACTATACGCTCTTCTGGAACAGAATCGGCGAGGAATACGGCAAAGGTCAGGATTTCGGAATTGTAATAAAGGGACAGACCCTTGTCAAGATACTAAACGAACATTTCCCGGACAAATGCGACAAGGAAACAATCACTCAGGCTATAATGGATTACGAAAAGAACATGCGATATGATTTCGTGCCAGGTGCCGTCCAGTTCATCGACTCCCTGAAACAGCAAGGCATCCGCACTGCAGTTGTCACCAGTTCCGATCTCAGCAAGATGGCCAATGTATATCTCCGCCATCCGGATTTCAAGGAAAAATTTGACCATATACTTACAAGTGAGGATTTTACACAGTCCAAACCATCGCCGGAATGTTATATCAAAGGCATGAATCTGTTTGGCTGCGATCCAGAACATACCGTAGTTTTCGAGGACTCTGTCAGCGGATTGCGTTCCGGAAAAGCTTCGGGGGCGGTTCTTGTCGGCCTTGCAACTACGAATCCTGCATCAGTCGTAGCAGAATATGCTGATTTTGTCATTTCTGATTTCATCGGTCATTCTTTCATGGAATTCATCAGACCATAGTTCAGTCAAAGCAAAAATTGCTATATTTGCCATCCTTATGGCAGGCCCGAAGTGGATTGATTCTGCTTTATAATAGTTAAATAATAGATATACAGGAAATTATGGCAAAAGTTATATTGACCGGCGACCGTCCTACCGGCAAGCTTCATCTCGGACATTATGTCGGCTCGCTCAGACGCCGTGTCGAACTCCAGAATTCAGGAGAATTCGACAAGATATTCATAATGATAGCGGATGCACAGGCATTGACCGACAATGCAGACAATCCTGAGAAGGTCCGTCAGAACATCATAGAAGTGGCTCTTGACTACCTTTCGGCAGGCCTGGACCCGGAGAAGGTAAACATATTCATCCAGTCCCAGGTGCCTGAACTGTGTGAATTGTCATTCTATTATATGAATCTCGTGACAGTCCAGAGACTTCAGCGCAACCCGACAGTCAAGAACGAAATCCAGCTCAGGGGTTTCTCCGACAATGAGGAAGACGATACCCAGAACAAAAAAGGAATACCTGTAGGCTTCTTCACATATCCTATCAGCCAGGCAGCGGACATCACAGCTTTCCGAGCCACCACTGTGCCGGTCGGCGATGACCAGGCTCCTATGATCGAGCAGACAAGAGAAATTGTCCATAAGTTCAATGCCGTATATGGGGAAACTCTTGTAATGCCAGAGATTCTTCTGCCGGAAAATGTAGTCTGCAGCCGCCTTCCGGGTACTGACGGAAAGGCCAAGATGAGCAAATCGCTCGGCAATTGCATCTATCTGTCCGATACTACAAAGGACATCAAGAAGAAGGTGAACAGCATGTACACAGATTCAGGCCATCTCCAGATAACTGACCCTGGCAAGGTGGAAGGAAATGTGGTCTTCACATATCTCGATGCCTTCTGTACCAAGGAGCATTTCGCCAAGTTCCTTCCTGAATATGAGGACCTTGACGCAATGAAGGCTCACTACCGCCGCGGAGGCCTCGGTGACGGGACATGCAAGAAATTCCTTTTCAACATACTTGAAGACATCCTGACACCGATACGTGAGCGCAGGCACCAGTTCGAGAAGGACATCCCTGGTGTATATGAGATTCTGAGGAAGGGAAGCGAGGTTGCAAGGGCGGAAGCTGCAAATACTCTCGCTGATGTACGCAAAGCAATGAAAATCGATTACTTCGATGATGCCGACCTCATCCGGGAGCATACAAAGAAATATCTTTAGACAAACTGTCGGGAGAACGCGGAGTGCGTGAAGGGAACTGTAATCATCAGCTATCTCTCCACGCACTCATTTTGGTTGATAAGGCATTACAGAAATGTCGTATACCCTCAATAATTACATAAACTCAAGTTTCGCAAGTGATAAGTTATTCAGGTCCTGAAGGTTGTGCCGCTTGCGAAACTTTTGCTACCGCACAATTTCTGTCTACGAGGACCTATCCCTAAATCCCTTTCCCCGGGAAAGGGACTTACCATCGGCCCGTTGGGCCTCAAAATAAGGTAGTTTCGCATTTGCGAAACTTAAATTACATAAGTATTGCGTATGTCATAAACAATTATTTATTTTGCAATATGTTTAATAGCCTATTAAATGGCTTGTGAACCATACTAAAATCTGAACACAATGAATCAAAACCGTAAAATTTCCAACCTTCTGCATACAGAAGATTGGTTGTCAGTCTGGATTGGAGCCATCATAATCCTGATAGGCAGCGTTGCCGTCCTCACAGGATGGTTCGACTTCTCGACAATGAGCTTCAAGACATGGACGGCAGGAGAGGTCCTTTCAGAAAAGGATGCGGCAAAGGTCGTTCCTTTGATGCAGCAGTTCTGCACATGGGCTTTCTGGAAGAAGACTCTCATCACACTCGTGACCCTCGGCATACTCTTCGGAGCCGGAGTGAAACTTCAGGGCGAGAAACTCCGCAAATTCATCCCTGCATTCATCCTTCTTTTCGTGATTGCATTCGTAGTCAGGATGGTCAGTGCGGAATTTACCCTTAAACGCTATCTCGAATGGGCTTTCTGGGCGCTTATCATCGGACTGTTCATTTCAAATACAGTGGGTGTTCCCAAATGGCTCAAGCCGGCAATCCGCACCGAATTCTATATCAAGACCGGACTCGTGGTGTTCGGTTTCTCGGTACTTTTCTCAAATATCGCGAAATTCGGTCTCTACGGACTTGGAATCGCATGGGGAGTGACTCCTATAGTCATCCTCTTCATGTGGTGGTTCGGCAACAGGATTCTCAAGATAACGAACAAGCCTCTTCTCATCACCCTCTCAGCTGCCACATCAGTCTGCGGTACTTCTGCGGCGATTGCAACAGGAGCCGCTTCCGGGGCCAAGAAAGAGGATCTTTCCGTGGCAATCTCAATTTCCATCATCTTCACGATTCTGATGATGATATTCGAGCCTATGATTATCGAATGGACCGGAATGAGCCAGATCATGGGTGGCGCTCTCATCGGAGGAACAGTGGATTCAACCGGTGCCGTAGTTCTCGCAGGAAGCGCTCTCGGCCCTGAGGCAGAGCAGGTTGCATCTCTTGTCAAGATGATTCAGAATATTCTTATCGGTTTCATCGCATTCTTCGTAGCCATTTTCTTTGCAAGGAAGGTTGACAAGAGCGGCAAGTCATCTGTTGGTGCAAGCGAAATCTGGACCCGTTTCCCTAAATTCATCCTTGGTTTCATGGTTGCATCGGTAGTGGCCTCCATCATCTTTGTCCCTGCTTTCGGAGCTGAAAAGACCAATGCGGTCAACAAGGTGCTCGGAGGTTACAAGGATTGGGCATTCGTACTTGCATTCACATCCATTGGGCTGGACACCAATTTCAAGCAGATAGCCAAGAGCATGCAGGGCGGAAAGGTACTGTGGCTCTACATAATCGGCCAGACATTCAACATCGTCCTTACATTTGCGGTCGTATGGATTCTCCTCTCCGGAGCCTTGTTCCCTGTACCTGACATCAAGACTTTCAATGACAAGGAAGAGAAAGTGATTGAGAAACGTGAGGTAAGGGCTGCCAAGAAGGAAGCAAAGGAAGCTGCAAAGGAAGCCGCTGAAGCAGATTTCGTTCACGAGGCTGAACATGTCAATGCCGATGTTGCCGTACCGGCAGATGAAAAATGAAAATAAACAAGGATATTGTTTTCAAGGCTGTCACCGTCATCATGGCGGTGGCAGTTGTCATTATTGCGGTATTCATAATGGTCCGTCGTCTCGGATTGGTCGAAGGATATGATTTCGGGGTCGGTGCATATTATTATGTGGATGTACCTGATTTCGACAAGGTCGTACCTGAGGGGGCATACAGCACGGAAGTTCCCGTGTGGGTCCATGTCGTGCTTTTCGTGGCATGGGGATGGCTGATGTGGAGGCTGTGGCTTTGGATAGACCGCAAATCAAAATGACAATGTTATGGACAGAAGTCAGAATATCGAAAAGCGGATACTGTGGGTGGCCGAGAGGCTTTTCCTCGAGAAAGGATTCAACGGAACATCCACAACCGAAATCGCACAAATCGTGGGTTGCAACCAGGCCCTGATACATTATTATTTCCGCACAAAGGAGAAACTCTTCTGGGATGTATTCTCTCCAAAAATGGAGCAGGCTGTGGAATATCTGGATGCACCTTTGGTGGAATACGGGTCGTTCCTCGAAAGAATCAGCAATGTGATAGAATTCTATTTCGATCTCCTCACTCTTGATGAAAGGCTTGCTCCTTTCATTGTGAACGAATTGCTTATGAATCCGGACCGCTGGGACAAGTTCCGCGACAGGTTTCTGCGCAGCGAGTCTCAGAATAGGGCCTACGCCCGTTTTGAGTCAGAGGTGCGTGAAGCCATAAATGCCGGGACAATACGACCGATAGAGCCGATAGACCTGCTCCAGAACATTATGTCACTTACCATTTCGGCGTTCATAGTTGCACCGAAGGGATTCGCGAGCAGCGAATGTGACACATCATCCAGGAAGGCATATCTGGACAAAAGGAAAGAGTCGATACAATCTCTTATAATAAACGGGATAAAGCTGTAAAACAAGAAATCCGGCCCTTCAGCCGGATTTCTTGTTACATATCGTCCTTGTCCATGTTCTGGAGAAGGTTTTCGTTGGTTCCATACTTCTCCATCTTGCTTTGCAGAAGCTCCATGGCTTCTATGCAGTTCATGTCCGCAAGGAATTTCCTCATTATCCATATACGGTTTGCAAGGGCAGGGGAGTAGAGCAGATCGTCCCGTCTTGTGCTTGACAGGGTGACATCCACTGCAGGGAATATCCTCTTGTTTGCCAGTCTCCTGTCGAGCTGGAGTTCCATGTTGCCTGTACCCTTGAACTCCTCGAATATGACCTCATCCATCTTGGAACCGGTCTCAGTCAGAGCTGTAGCAAGTATGGTGAGGGATCCGCCATTCTCGATGTTCCTCGCCGCACCGAAAAATCTCTTCGGTTTGTGGAGGGCGTTGGCATCTACACCACCAGAAAGCACCTTGCCGGATGCAGGCTGGACTGTGTTGTATGCCCTGGCGAGCCTTGTGATGGAATCAAGAAGAATGACCACATCGTGTCCGCACTCAACCATCCTCTTTGCCTTTTCGAGAACCATGTTGGCAACTTTCACATGACGTTCAGCCGGTTCGTCGAATGTAGAAGCCACAACCTCGGCCTTGACGCTCCTTGCCATGTCGGTTACTTCCTCCGGACGCTCGTCGATGAGCAGGACTATCATGTAAACTTCAGGGTGATTGTCTGCGATTGCATTGGCTATTGCCTTCAGCAACATTGTCTTACCGGTCTTCGGCTGGGCGACTATAAGACCACGCTGACCCTTTCCGATTGGGGTGAACATGTCCACAATCCTGCATGACATGTCGTTGTGGCCGTTGCCCAGAAGATTGAATTTCTCCTCAGGGAAAAGAGGTGTGAGGAAATCGAACGGTATCCTGTCGCGGATAAATTCCGGAGTACGTCCGTTGATGTATTTGATGCGTACGAGAGGGAAGTATTTGTCACCCTCTTTCGGAGGCTTGATTTCTCCCGTTACAGTGTCGCCAGTCTTGAGCGCATGGGCTTTGATCTGCGCCTGTGAAACATATATGTCATCAGGGGAATTCAGGTAGTTGTAGTCAGAAGAACGGAGGAATCCATATCCGTCCGGCATGATCTCGAGGACTCCGGTAGCTTCCACTACACCATCGAACTCTATCTTCGGCTGAGGCGGCTGCTGTTGCTGGTATTTCTGCCTCTGGTCCTGTCTGCCGTACTGCTGTTGTCCGTCCTGCTGACGGTTGTAATTCTGTTGATTGTCCTGACGGTTGTTGAACTGTCTGCGCTGGTAATTATCATTCTGCTGAGGCTTCTGCTGTTCCTCTTCAGGCTGCACCGGTGCTGTTTGGAGAGCATTTTCCTCGGAAACTGCACCATCCTGCGGCATTACTGGCTCTGCGTTCTGGGCAGGCTTCTGTATCCTTGCCCTTTTCTGTTTCTGCCTTCCGTTATTGTTGTCCTGAGGCTTTCTTGGCTGATCGTTTTTAGCAGAGGCAGCGGCTTTCTCTTCAGGGGCAACTGCTTCCTCCTGCACTTCCTGCACCGGTTTCTGATCTTCCGGCTGATTTTCGGCCTTTGCCTTTGGCTTGCGGCCACGTTTCTTCTGATTCTGTTCAGGAGCCTTTGGCTGTTCAGCTTCCGGCTGGGTCTGCTGGTCCTGCTGAGGCTGCCCGGCTGGTTTGTTCTCCTTTTCTGTCAAATCGCTTGCAGGCTTTGGCTGGCCGGCCTGTACAGGTGCCTTGTCCTCTTTCTTTGGGCGACCTCTTTTCCTTTTCTGAGGAGCATCGTCTGCTTTCTGGGCATTCTGGCGCGCCTCTTCGTCAAGAATCTCGTATATCAGATCTTCCTTCTCCTTCCTCTTGTAACCCTTCACACCAAGCTCTGCGGACAAAGCGCGAAGCTGATCGATATCCATTTCTTTCAGGTCGAAAATATTATGCATATAAATTAAATAAAAGTGATTATCAAGTAAATGAAACTTCCCTTGAAAGGAAAAATGTCATTGTAAAAGATAGATTAAGCTTTCCAAAAGCGTCTTGGAACATACAAAGGTAAGAAAAAAAAACATTCTGCCAACACCGGAGGCCGGTTTTTTACATATTGTCCCAGTAGCTGCTGCTCTTCTTGAACCTGAGAAGGTCAGCAAGCGCAGCCGCATTCGCCTGAATCCTGAAGCTCCATGACTCCCATTGTCCCGTAGGTATCCATGAGAATGAAATATTGAAGCAATGCAGATCATATGTGGCACTGAGCTGCGTGGTGCTGAGTTTCAGCGCCATGATATCAAAATTCGTGCTCAGGTTTATGGACAGGCGCGGAGTCAGCTTGACCTGTCCGCTTATACCGAGAGTCTGTGTATGGTTGTGCTTGGTCGCAGCCTTACCGTTCGCATATTGATATGACTTGGAATACGAATACGAATAGTTCAGGTTTATGGACCATGGAGAATTCGGATTCGTATAGTACAGCCATCCGCCAGGAATGTATTCACCTGTTATTGGGTGGTAATAAATTCGGGTATAGTTGGTTGCAGGGGTGCCTCCTCCACCGGAGTTCCCGGACTGTTTTCTGCCGTCATTACCGTTTATCTTTCCTTCTCCTGAAATCGAGTAGGAGAGGGATATGTTGGCGGTGTTCAGCCTGAGCAGGCCCTGATGCTCCTGAATAGCGAATCGGTTGATTCTGCGACCGCTGGTGTACTGTTCGTTAATCAATATGGCATAAGGGTCGAATGACGCGCTTGCATTGATACCGAGCTTGCCGAATACGGATGTACTCATGCTGAGGCTTACATTGCTCATTTTCAGCGAGTCGGCGAGAAAGTTGTAGCTGGTGCTCAGGTTCAGCTGGTCTATGAGCTTGATTTTCTTCGTTCCGGTTCCCGTAGTATCCTTGAGGTCCCTGACCTTTGCCTCGAAGTTGTTTCCGAGAGAGAAGCTCATGCTGGCAGTCTTTCCCTTTCCAGGATAGGAATTTATCTGCCCGGCATATATGTTATAGTCCTCGCTGTGCTCGACTCCGTTCTTGTCGGTATAGGTCAATGTCCTCCATCCGTTGAAATGAGTTCCCTTCTCAGGACTGAAGGATGCGGAGATTGACGGAGTCATCACATGCCTTATCGCCTGCAGCTTATGATGCTTGCCGAAATTGAACATACCGTAGATCCTGGTACTCATGCTTATGCCTCCGGAATAGTTGTGCGTCGCACCGAAGGCGCTGAATGCATTTCCTTCTATAGTCTCTACCTTGCCGGTCTCTTCGTTGTAGACTTTCTCGCTCTTCTTGAAGAACCAGTTCATGTCGTAATTGATGGAAGGCGTGATGTTTATGTATTTCAGCAGCGTGAAATTCGGCAATCCGATGGTGAATTTGTGGCTCATTCCGCTCTGGAACTTGTTCAGGAAGTTCGGACCTCCGAATTCCGAAGCCTTGAAATTGATCCTGTTCAGGAAAGATGTGTTGTATGCGAGGGAGAATTTCTCATAGAATTTCTCCTTGCCCACACGATGCTTCTGCTTGAAAGGGTAGAATCGGCTGACACTGAACGTGACGTTAGGCAGCGTGAAAGAATATGAACTGTCCCTTGAGTTCTGGTTATGCTGAAGGCTCAGGCTCAGGTTGAACTTGCCGTTCCAGTTCTTTCCATATGAGATTGAAGACGAAATCTGGTTCTGGATGGCTTCGTCCAGGGAAGTGGAGTTATACTTGCTGTTGGAAGGGCTGGAAAAGTTCACGGATGCACTGAAAGTTGTTCCCGGCCTTGCCTTGGAGTCCTGTGAATGGCTCCATTTGACTGCGAAGTTCCTGGTCTGGAAAAAGTCAGTGCTCCCTTTCTCACCTGTCTGGTCGTTGGAGTAGGTGAGGGTGAAGTTACCGTTGCATTTGTAATTGACCTTGTAGCGGGAGTTCAGGTTCACCGCCCATGAACCGAGGGTATATATGTCCCCGGTCACGGCAATGTCAAAATAGTCGCCGATGACGAAATACAATCCCAAGTCCCTCATGTAGAAACCCCTGGATGTCTCTTCACCGAAGGTAGGGAAGAGTATGCCGGTGGCCCTGTCAGGCTTCTTCGGAATGAATCCGAAAGGAAGTCCTATCGGTAGCGGGACATCCTCGATTACGGGGTACGCAGGTCCGAATACCGTTTTCTGTGAAGGCTTCGTAATGACCTTTGCAGCAGTAAGATGCAGATAATAGTGAGGATGCTCGCAGTCGCAGACGGTATATTTTCCGTTGGTGATGTTGATGGATCGGTCCGGCATCATCTTTATGTTCTTTCCGTGAAGGATTCCGTCCTGTTCCTGAGTCACCATATTGGTTATCCTGGCCTTCTGCGTGTCGAAATTGTACCGCACTTCCTCCATTGTATATGACTTGCCTCCCTGCTCCATGACAGGCTGGCCCTTGGTGACGCCGGTGGAGTCCGTCGTACCCCTTGCATAGAGGGTCTGTGTCTGAAGGTCGTATTCCATATAGTCGGCCGTCAGCTTCATGTTCGCATAGCTGACACTCACTTCGCCATAGTAGTAGATTATCCTTCTGCCGTTGTCGAAATCCTCTATAATAGAGTCTTTTGCGCCTGTGAAAGCGGGGGCGTCAAGCGAACTTTTGTCAAGCAAGGAAAGCGAATCGGCTCTCATCAGGGAGTCTGCCCGGGCCGTGGAGTCCCTGCGGGCAATGAGTGAATCAGGCAGCTGCGTGTCATGTGGATGGGCTTCAGCAGACTCAATACGCGTCTTTCCGCGTCTTGAACGCCTGTCATTCTGTGAAGATGCAGAGAAGGAACAAAGCACAAGCAGCAATACTGCTACAAGGCTGACCCTTCCGAGCCGGTTCTTCATTTTCCCATTCCTATATATATACATTCTGCCGTATCTGTTTGTTAAAAAGGCCTCATTTCGGGGCGAACCTGCGGATTTTCGCAAGTTTTTTGTAATTTTGCAACCCGCAAATTTAGAACTAATTTCAATTAATACAAAATATGTTGCTCTATAAGGACAATAAAATACGCCGTTTCCTGATGTTTGCAGCCGCTTTTGCAGCGCTGGTTCATGCGCCATCTGCTTCCGCCGACGAGAATGCGAATCTCGGACTCAAAACGGTTGTCATCGACCCTGGACATGGCGGCAAGGATGCGGGTGCACCGGGACAGACATCCTCCACGAGCGAGAAACATATTGTGTTGAGCATAGGCAAGATGCTCGGTGAAAAGATAAGCAAGGCCTATCCCGATGTGAAAGTCGTTTATACGAGAAAGACGGATGTATTCGTCGAACTCAACGAAAGGGCCAACATTGCAAAACGCAACAAGGCAGACCTGTTCATATCAATACATTGCAATTCCAATTCGTCCAAATCCCCTTACGGGGCATCAGCCCACATCCTCGGACCTAAGTCATCCAACTCCAGGAACAATGGAGACTATTTTGCAAAGAGCATGTCCGTAGCAAGAAGGGAGAACTCCGTGATGCTTCTCGAGGATAACTATGAAACCACATACCAGGGCTTCAATCCTGATTCTCCCGAGTCAGTGATAACCCACAGCCTGATGTGGAATGCAAACTATGAGAACAGCCTCATGCTTGCCGCCGAGATGGATGCACAGTTCCACAAGGCCCCTTTCCGTCAAAGTCAGTACACCGGTATCCATCAGGATGTTTTCTATCTGCTTTGGGCTACCAACATGCCTGCCGTGCTGCTTGAACTGGGATTCATATCGAATCCGACAGATTTCAAATATCTGAGCACCGACTCCGGACAGAAGCAGGTGGCAGACCGCCTTTTCGAGGGATTCAAGAAATACAAGGCATATTATGACGGAAGCATGAATCCGTCTTCAACCGGGGAATCCGCCCCTGTAATGACTGCAAATGAAACACAGGCCAAGGCGGAGGAAATCAAGACACCTGTTGTGGAGAAAAAGACTGATGTGGAGAAAAAGACTGATGTGGAGAAAAAGACTGATAATGAATATTATGCTGTTCAGATTATGGGGCTCGGAAGATACATCAAGCCTGGCGATGCCGCTTTCAAGGGACTTGAAACCCGTGCGGTGAAAGCTGCTGACAGCAATATATATAAATATGTGACTGCATGGTCGGATACAAGGGAAGGGGCGGCTGCATCCCTTGCCGCCGTAAGGGAAAAGTTCCCGGAAGCCTTCATCGTGAAGGTGACCGGAGACAAGGTTACCCGCAACTGACCATACAGTCCGGACAGATCAGAACGCTTCGTCGCGGCATGAACTACCAGCCTTGATGGCAAAGCATGAAATCTGAGTGAAAATGTGAAACAATAAACATGAAACAATGATGAAATACTCAAAAGAACTGAAAATCGGAATCTTCGTGATAGCGATACTGGTGATATCGTTTTTTGTGATAAACTACCTCCGCGGCAAGGACATATTCAACAGGGAAGTGGAGTACATATCCATGTACGATGACCTTGAAGGTCTCGTTGTATCAGCCCCTGTCTATGTCAAAGGCTACAAGGCAGGCAAGGTATCCGACATCGGTTATGACCGCGACAAAGACTCATTCGAGGTCACCTGCTCCATAAGCAAGGAATTCCGCATTCCTTCCGACTCCCGCATGACCATCTACAGCGTGGACATAATGGGAGGAAAAGGGATTCGCATCGACCTCGGTACCTCAGGAGAGCTTGCAGGTGACGGCGACTTCCTCGCCCCGGACTCTGCTCCGGACCTCATCTCCGGTCTGGTGGACAACCTCGGTCCTCTCCTTGGCAAGGTGAACAACACCATAGACAGCCTCAGTCTCACGGTATCCTCAGTGAACAAACTGCTTTCCGACGGAAACATCGCCAGCATCAACAGGACTCTCTCACATCTTGAGCGCACCATGCTAAACCTCAGGAAAGTGTCAGGAGTCATAGACGGCAGATCGGCAGAACTTGAAGAATTCATAATGAACCTGGCCAGACTCTCTGAATCATTCAATGGTATCGCTCAGAAAGTCGATACCGCAATGACGGGGGTTTCATCCGTGGTCACGAAGATAGACTCGGCTGACATAGAAGGAGTCGTCACCTCGTTCAAATCCCTTCTCGAGAAAATGAACGACCCGGACGGAACGGTGGGGAAACTTCTTGTCGATGGTTCGGTATATGATTCTGTCGATTCTCTTCTGAAGGATGTGGACTCGCTTGTCAACAAAATACAGGACAATCCGAAAAAATACATCAAGTTCACAATATTCTAGAATTTGTAGTTCCGCAAGTGCGGAAACAGGCTTCCACCGCGTCCTGCCGAGGTTTCGCGGTGGTTTGTTTGTTTTGAAAAATTCAAATTTGTTACTCACTTGAAATTGTGTGAGTTATATAATTCCCGTCTTTATAAATTATTGATACATAATTAATTATAAAAGAATAGTGTCGAAAAATATGAAACTGATGTGAAGTAAAATAAAATTAAATTGCAATAGTATTTTTTGTTTTTTATATAAATTTTTTCCTCATCTTTGTACACCGAAAACGGAAAGACCCTTTATTCAGTACAACAACAAACTAACAAATGACATCTGAGAAGCACATATCAGTATGGAACAATTGTCTGCAGTTCATTCGCCAGAATATAGAACCGCAGCAGTTCAATGTGTGGTTTAAGCCGATAGTTCCGTTGTCACTGACCGACAGTACGCTCACCGTGGAGGTTCCTTCCGAATTCTTCAGGGAGTATCTGGAGGATGCCTATCTTGATATCCTGAAAGCAGCCCTCAAGAAAGAGATGGGCGCTGCTGCCAAACTCATATATGTAGTCAAGCCAGTCCAGCAGCAGCCACCTTTGAGATATCCTGCGGCCCATGGCCAGACTCCGGTCAACAGGACGATTTCAGTAAATACGTTCACTCCGGCCGGCAACCCTGGTCCGTTCGTATATCCGGGCATTCAGAGGGTGCAGGTCAATCCTCATCTGAATCCTGTATATAATTTCAAGAATCTAGTCGTAGGTGAGTGCAACCGTATGGGATTCACGGCTGGCGAGAGCATATCCGCTGCTCCGGGCAAGACTGCCTTCAATCCGCTCTTCCTTTTCGGAGGTCCAGGACTCGGCAAGACCCATATAGCCCAGGCCATTGGTATCGCCATCAAGGAGAAATATCCGGAACTCGTTGTTCTCTATGTTCCTGCCAACAGGTTCAAGACCCAGTTCATGGATGCTGCAGGAGTCAAGAACAAGCTTACAGATTTCATGGCGTTCTATATGAAGATGGATGTGCTCATAATGGATGACATCCAGGATTTGATGGGCCAGAGCACCCAGAACGCCCTGTTCAACATATTCAATCACCTGCATCAGTCCGGCAAGCAGCTCATTTTCACCTCCGACAGGCCGCCTGTGGAGCTGGAGAGTTTCGAGGAAAGACTACTTTCACGTCTGAAATGGGGATTGTCGGTAGAACTTCAGAAGCCTGATTTCAACACAAGGCTCGAAATGCTGAAGGCAAGGGCATTCCGTGAAGGCGTCCGTGACCAGCTTTCCGATGATGTGCTGATATATCTTGCGTCCACGATCAAATCGAACTTCCGTGAATTGGAAGGGGCTCTGATTTCCCTCATTGCCAATGCAACGCTCGCTCACAAGGAAATCACGGTCGAGCTTGCCGAGCAGATTACTGAGAAGATTGTCGGGGAACAGCAGAACGACATCACCATAGACAGGGTCCAGAAAGTAGTCTGTGAGTATTTCAACATCAGTCGCGACGACCTTCTGTCCAAGACCAGAAAACGCCAGATAGTGCAGGCCAGGCAGATTGCCATGTACATGTCCCGCAACATGATAAACTGCTCGCTTTCGACCATAGGTTCGGAAATCGGCGGCAAGGACCATGCAACAGTGCTCCATGCCTGTACGACAGTGGCTGACCTCATGTCCACCGACAGGACATTCAAGCAATATGTAACCGACATCGAGAAGATGCTGGTCCCAGCAAGAAGATAAGACCATAATAATATATGTATCATTAATCCTCCCTGCCTGCATTACCGTCACGGACGGTGGTCAAGTCGGGGAGTTTGACTTTGTTAAAAGACCATGAATTCAGAAAAAGTTTTGTCCTATTTCAAGGAGATCACGAAGATTCCGAGGGAATCTGGCCACGAAGAGCATATCATTGCATATCTCCAGCAGTTCGCAAAGGATCACTCATTGGAGTGCAGGACCGACAAAGCAGGAAATGTACTGATCGTAAAGGAAGCGGCCCCCGGCAAGGAGAATGTGCCTGTAATTGTTCTCCAGAGCCATTCGGATATGGTCTGTGAGAAAAATGAGGGCGTAGATCATGATTTCTCCAGGGACCCTATCAAATATGTCATCGAAAACGGATGGATGATTGCACCCGAAACGACTCTCGGAGCAGACTGCGGAATAGGAATCGCCTCCGAGCTTGCAATTCTCGACAGCGACATGCCTTGCGGAAAATTGGAGTGTCTCTTCACTACTTCGGAGGAGACTGGACTTGACGGTGCGATGGCACTCGAACCCGGTTTCTTCAGCGGGAAAGTGCTTCTCAACCTCGATTCGGAGGATGAAGGCGAAATTTTCGTCGGATGCGCGGGCGGACTCGACACCACGGCTGAATTCCATTACAAGGACGAGCCTCTGAATCCTGATTTCACATGTGCTGAAATATTTGTCAAGGATGCCATGGGTGGCCATAGCGGAGACGACATCAACAAAGGACGTGCAAACGCTGTCCAGCTTCTCGGTCGCTTCCTTTATGGAATCACCGACCTCGACTGGCAGCTTGCAACCATCAACGGAGGCAACAAGCGCAATGCGATAGCCCGTGAGGCCAAGGCCGTAATTGCAGCAGAAGAAGGCACGCTAGACATAATCAGGGAAAGGATTGCAGATTTCAATGCAGACCTGAAGGAAGAATACGGAGCCATCGAGAAGGAACTCAAGGCCGGAATTGCCGAGCCTGGGCAGAGGCCTCAGAGTGCAATCGACGAGATGACGGCATGGAACCTTGTGACAGCTCTCTGCGCATCGCCACATGGTGTTCTTTCCATGAGCCAGGAAATTGAGAATTTCGTAGAGACATCCACCAACCTTGCTTCAGTGAAGATGACGGAGCCGGGTGTGATTCGCATAGGCTCAAGCCAGAGAAGCTGTGTGACTGCGGCTCGCAGGGCTGCTGCAGCAAAGATGGAGGCATGCTTCGCCCTTGCAGGAGCAGTTGTTCGCCATGAAGGAGAATACCCGGGATGGGCCCCAGCTGCCGTTTCTCCGGTAAGGGACGCATGTGTGGCTTCTTACAAGAAACTTTTCGGGACCGAGCCCAAGGTGAAGGCAATTCACGCAGGACTTGAATGCGGCCTGTTCACCGAGAAGTTCCCTGGAATCGACATGGTGTCGTTCGGCCCGACCCTCAGGGGAGTGCATGCACCGGGAGAGCGTCTCGAGCTTGCTTCACTTGACAAGTTCGTCGCCCTTCTTGTAGATGTTGTATCCAATTATAAATAACAGGAAATGATACAGATAGCTCCGTCAATGCTCTCCGCCGACTTCCTGAATCTGCGCAAGGATGTCAGACTGGTCAATGAATACGCCGATATCTTCCATCTTGACATTATGGACGGCGTTTTCGTGCCGAACATTTCATACGGATTCCCCATAGTGGAGGCCATCGCATCCGAAGCCTTGAAGCCTCTGGATGCCCATCTGATGATTGTTAATCCGGAGAAATATGTCGAAAGGTTCGCCAAGGCAGGAGCCTCGATGATTTCATTCCATCTCAATGCCACGGAGAATCCGTCGGAAGTGCTCTCACTGATCCGTTCGTGCGGATGCAAGGCTGGGCTGGTAATCAATCCTGACATAGAAGTAGAAAGCCTGTTCCCTTATCTGGAACAGGCTGACTACATGATGTTGATGTCCGTTTTCGCCGGATTCGGAGGTCAGAAATTCATTGAGGATACATATGGCAGGGTCAGGACATTGAAAGCGGAAATACTCCGACGCGGTCTCAGTCTGCCAATCGAGGTCGATGGGGGAGTATCCCCTTCGAATGCAGCAAGGCTTGCAGAAGCAGGAGCTGAAATCCTCGTGGCCGGAAGCGCAGTATTCAAATCATCCGATCCGGCATCCACGATAGAATCCATGAGGTGCTGACCTATCTTACCGTGACCACAACACCTGCCGTTGCCCAGATTCCGGGCATCATGATGCCTCCGAAATCGCAGTAACGGGTGTTGGTTGCATTCTTCACATCCGCATAGATACGGAATGCCTTGAAGGCACAGCTGAGACGGACATCGAGCAGGAAATATGGCTTGAAGTCCGTCTTGTGCGTTATCATGACATTGTTCTCATCCCTGACAGGCTGTCCTTCGTCGTCGAACTCGTAGCTATTGTATGATCCGAACCTGTCAAAGACTGAACCTGTGGCGGATAACGTGAACCTTCTGAGGAAGAAAAGTTCAAGATTGACGGAAGCCTTGTGCCTCATGTAATCGAGGACAGTCGAAGTCTCGACCTTGCTTTTCTCGTCACTGTCGATGAAGCCGTATGATACAGTCAGGGTGCGCAGGAATCCTCTGTCGCACCTGTATCCGCCGCTTACTTCAAGTCCGAAAGAATACATCCTCGTAATCTGTTCAGAATGCCATACGCTAGTGTAGCGCATGTCGCCGACAGTGAGCTCGTCTCTCCACACCCATGCAATCCTGTCCCTTGTGTCGCGGAAATATCCATAAAGACCGGCATTCCATGGAGCAGATGCGTAATCAGCTCCTATGCTGTATGTTATGGCTTTTTCCGGCACCAGGTCCAGGTTATTGACCTGCGCTGATGATGTATAATAAAGGTCCGTGAATGTAGGAAGCCTCATCGACTGTCCGGCAGAAGCCTTGACAGAGAGTCCGTCGAAAGGACGGGCAAGCACAGAGGCGCTCCAGAGGGCTGCCGTACCGTACGGGGTGAAAGAGGCTCCGCCCATAGCCGCTATGTCGATATGTTCCCATGACTTGAAATGCCTGAGATACAGGTTGGCGGTATTCCTGGATTTTGCCTTTTTGTAGCGTCCGTCAGGTCCTGCTGGGGTGTCAAGAGGGTCACCGAGATTGGATGAGAAAATATGGTTGTACATCCAGTCCGCTCCGATGGTCGTATTGCCTGCCGGAGAGTTGTAGCTCGCCCGGAATTCTGCACCGGCATTGTCTGTGTTGTGCCAGTTCATCGGAGTGCCCCGCGTCCATTCATAACGGTCGAAATTTTTCCTGTATGAAACTGATGCCCCGAGCCCGAGATTCCCATAAGTGGCTGACCATTTGAGAGATGCAAGGTAAGTGGAAGTCTGCTCGAACTGTTCCGGATTATATGCTGCATAGAATCCGTTCGACCCGAAGCTCCTTCTCTGTGCACCTGCCTGGAAATCGAAAGTGCCGGTTTGTGCCGTGCCAGCCGTTGCCCTGAAATATGCGTTCCAGTTGCGGTAGTCTGTGTTGTAGCGGTAACCGTCACTGTTGCGGAATGAAACTGCTCCGAACAGGTCGGCGTTTTCAAGTGAATAAGCGCCTGATGCACTTCCGTTGAGATAGCCGTACATACCTCCTGCCACCTCAGCCCTGAGATAACGTGGGTACAGGCCCCTTGTGTTGACGTTGACCGCTCCGCTCAGTGCTCCTGCTCCAGGAACTGCGTCAAGAAGGGTGATTCCTGACACACACTCCATGTCTATGGGCAGGGAATGGCTCTGATGGCCGGTTCTCGCGTCTGTGAAATTGATGCCGTTGAGCATCACCATGGTCTGATCGGATGTGCCTCCTCTGACTGCAATGTCCGCCTGGGATCCCAATCCTCCTCTCTCCCTTACATCTACCGACGGAAGCAGCTTCAGAGCAGATTCGTAGTTCTGCAAAGGCGCCGCGGCGTCGGTTGAACGCTGGTAGAGATTCGTCTGCGGCATGGCGCTCCTGACCGGTACCGCTCGGGATGTGGTCACTTGCGCTTCTTCAAGACGGACTGCGCGGGATGTGTCTGTAGGGACATTCCCGTCTTTGTCCGCTCCTGTGAGTGTCGCTGATGAAATGATGGACATTGAGACTGAAAGGACGCAGATCTTGATTTCGCGGTGCATCGATGCAAAGGCAGACCAGCCTTTGCGGTTCCACCTAGAGAAGTGGATCATCGCGCGTTTCTGCATTGGTTTGAGTCTCATGTTTTGAAATTTATAAAATGCGCAAATATATGAAACCGAACATGAAAATCTTTGATAGTATGAAAAAATCAGAGGACCCAGCCGATTTCCTTGAATCCGAACTCCTTTGAATATCCCTCCTTCATCCTGATGATGAGATTGCCTGTATCCGACACTCCGAGGACCGTCCCTCTGAAAAGCCTTCCCTGAGGATTCCCGCTTTCCGTCACTATGTTTACAGGACCGTCGATATGCCCGGATTCCAATGAAGTGTAATCGACGAATGTACATTCGGTGTCCTTCCTCCACATCTGGGAGAGATAGAGCTTCCTGAGCTTTCCGAGGCCTCCGTTGATATGCAGATACCGGTGTCTGTATCCCTCGAATATGTCCATGAATTCAGGAAGCAGATTGACGACATCGAACTTTCTTCCTGTCTGGAGGGCCATGGAAGTCGGATTCACCAATGAATCAGGAAAATCCGTCTGGTTCACATTGATTCCTATGCCGATGATGCTCCATGACATCCATTCCCCGTTCAAGGAATTCTCTATAAGCATCCCGCAGACTTTCCTGTCACCTATATATATATCGTTTGGCCATTTGATCCGTGCCTCAATGTCGTATGATGCAAGGAAATCCAGCACGGAAAGCGCAGCCATCTGGCTTATTGCGAACTGATCATAAGCCTGCATCTGATGGGAATGCTGGCCGCCGAACTTCAGGACGATGCTGAATGTCAGGTTCTCACCGGGAGAGGATGTCCAGCTGTTTCCCCTCTGTCCGCGTCCTGCTGTCTGGAAGCGGGCTGACAGGACTGACAAATTGTCAATGTCGGAAATGCGCCTGCGGGCCTCTGTATTGGTGGAATCGACATTGTCGAGCCACAAGATGGAATGCTTGTTTGTCATAGCACGGATTTTGATTATATTTGTACGATTTTTCAACCGACAATACAAAATTAACAATATTTGAACAATGGACAATAAGGAACTTAAGGTCATTGCTGATGCGATGCTTGAAAAGAAAGGACAGGAGGTCGTATCGCTTGATCTTCAGCCTATCGGTACTGCAATCTCGGATTATTTCATAGTCTGCCACGCCGACTCCACCACGAATGTATCGGCAATAGCCGACAACATAGAGGAAAGGATGATTGAGAAATGCGGCAGGAAAGTGCTGCGCACGCAGGGCAAGGAAAACGCTTTCTGGGTGATATTGGATTACGGCGATATCGTCGTACATGTATTCCAGACCCCATACAGGGCATTCTACCGTCTCGAGGACCTCTGGGCTGATGCAGAAAGGACAGCATATGAGGAATAACGTTTTGATTTCATAAAATGGCAGATAACAAGAACAGAAGAAAGCCGGTGAGAATCTCAGTCGGCATTTCGTGGATATATATAATACTTCTTCTCGGAATCGTCTGGATGTTCTTCAACCAGAGCGGTTCCAATCCGCAGAAGGAAGAATGGGCAGAAGTCAGGACGCAGTGGCTTGCCGGCGACATAAAGGAAATCACTTTCATACGCAATGAATTCGAAGGTCATGTCACCATCAAGCCTGACCGTATCGAGAAATATGCGGACAAGTTCGGAGGAGCGGTTCCAAAGAAGTCGCCTCATTTCGTTTTCCTCGTATCCGGAAGCTTCAACGCAGAGGAAATGTTCGAGGAGCTCAACGCCCAGCTTCCTGCAGGGGAGGCCGTGAAGGTGGTCATGGAAAGCAAGGAAAACTACTGGGGCATCCTTGAATGGCTCGTATTCCCTCTTCTGCTCATCCTGATGTGGTTTTTCATGTTCCGTGGCATGAACAAAGGAATGGGTGGAGGAGCAGGCCCCGGAGGCATTTTCAATGTCGGCAAATCCACCGGAAAACTTGCGGAGAAGGACAGCATCAAGGTGACCTTCAAGGATGTTGCAGGACTTTACGGAGCCAAGGAAGAGGTCATGGAAATCGTGGACTTCCTCAAGAATCCAAAGAAATATACAGCACTTGGAGGCAAGATTCCCAAGGGTGCCTTGCTGGTAGGCCCTCCGGGTACAGGCAAGACATTGCTTGCGAAGGCCGTGGCCGGTGAGGCAAATGTACCTTTCTTCTCGATTTCAGGTTCGGATTTCGTCGAGATGTTCGTCGGAGTGGGAGCCTCGAGGGTGAGGGACCTTTTCCGCCAGGCCAAGGAGAAAGCTCCTTGCATCGTCTTCATAGACGAAATTGACGCTGTGGGAAGGGCCCGCAGCAAGAATGCGGGATTCTCCTCAAATGACGAGCGCGAGAACACTCTGAACCAGCTTCTTACGGAAATGGACGGTTTCGATTCCAATTCAGGAGTCATCATACTTGCCGCCACCAACCGTGCGGACATCCTCGACAAGGCTCTCCTCCGTGCAGGCCGTTTCGACAGGCAGATACATGTGGAGCTTCCTGACCTGAAGGAGAGGGAAGAAATTTTCCAGGTTCATCTCAAAGGGCTTAAGCTTGCCGACGATTTCGACCTCGAATTCCTTGCAAAGCATACCCCGGGATTCTCGGGAGCCGACATAGCCAATGTCTGCAACGAGGCCGCTCTCACAGCTGCAAGGCACGACAAGCCGGCAATCGACAGACAGGATTTCCTCGATGCCGTGGACAGAATCATCGGAGGTCTCGAGCGCAAATCCAAGATAATCACACCCGAGGAGAAGAAGTCAATCGCTCACCACGAGGCAGGACATGCGACGGTGAGCTGGCTTCTGCCTAATGCGAACCCGCTTTTCAAGGTTACTATTGTGCCGAGGGGACAGGCTCTCGGAGCTGCATGGTATCTCCCTGAGGAAAGGCAGCTCGTGACCAAGGAGCAGATGCTTGATGAAATGTGTTCGCTCATAGGAGGCCGTGTGGCGGAGGAAATTGTGAACGGACAGCCTTCTACAGGTGCCTTGAACGACCTCGAGAGGCTCACCAAGATGGCTTACGGTATGGTCACATATTATGGAATGAGCGACAAGGTCGGCAACATTTCCTTCTATGATTCAACAGGGGCGAGGGGATACGACCTCACGAAGCCTTACAGCGAGAAGACTGCCGAACTCATTGACAAGGAAGTCAAGGACCTGATTGAGACGATTCATGCAAAGACAATGAAGATTCTTACCGACAACCGCGAAGGATTTCTTGAACTTGCTGCTCTTTTATTGGAGAAAGAAGTTATCTTTGCAGATGATCTCGAACGGATATTCGGTCCGAGGGCCGGAGCGAAAGAGAAGGAAGACTGATTATTAGAACCTTATGAACAACTTTGCCAAAAGAACTATTTCGGGTATCGGATTCGTGGCAGTGATGCTTGCGGCTCTCCTTACCAACAGATATGTGTTCGGAGTCGTGATGCTTGCCGCTCTGGTGATAATGATGTGGGAGTTTCTGAAGATGACATGCGGTGATGAATATCGCTATTCGCAGATTCTTTCCATACTGGCGGGAGTGATACTCTTCGTGCTGACCTATCTGTACAAGGGTTTCCATCTCAACGGAAGACTGGTCATCCTGTCATTCCTGCCGGTCTTCATCCTGATGATCAATTCACTTTATGTCAAGGACAAGACCCGCTTTGCAAAGTTTGCCTGCCTTTATACCGCAATCCTCTATATAGCAGTGCCGTGGAGTCTGCTGAATTTTGCAGCCTTCGATCATGACGGCAATTTCAACGGAGTGATGCTCCTTTGCTTCTTCGCAATCGTATGGGGCTCTGACGTTGGTGCTTATCTTTTCGGGGTGACTCTCGGGCAGAAATACGGTTCCAAGCTGTTCCCGTCCATATCACCAAAGAAATCATGGATAGGCTTCTGGGGAGGGATGTTCACTGCAGTCGTTGTAGGCGTTGTCCTGCATTTTGTCGGAGTATTCAATTTCCCTCTCCTGCATTGCATCATTCTCGCTCTGATTCTCGATGTGTTCGGCGTTTATGGTGACCTGATCGAATCTCAGTGGAAGAGGCATTATGAGGTAAAGGATTCTGGTTATATCATTCCGGGACATGGTGGCATGCTCGACCGTTTCGACAGTGCTCTGCTCGCCATTCCTACCGGTGTAATCTACCTCGTGCTTACCAATCTTTTATAGGCATTTGAGGCGAAGTCTGCCTGCCGGGATGACATTTGTAAGACTTTTGGGGGCAGTTTCTTTGCTATATGGCAAAAAATCAATAACTTTGCACCGATTATGCAGAGCGGCATCGTTGTGGTTCCGCTTATAATAGAATATAATAATGACAATCCATAAAGACTGTTACAGAATTATAATTGTTGTTTGGCTGGTAGGGGCCCTGCTCGCTTACCTGCTTCTGGATTTCGTTCCATATCCTTTCATATCCTATCCGTTGTGCGCCATCATCTTCTTCATGATGGGTTTCGTGCTCTTTTTCTTCAGGGTACCGGACAGGACACAGGTGCCTGGCGAAAATGTCGTGACATCGGTTGCAGATGGTGAGGTGGTCCTGATCGAGAAGGTCTTCGAGCCTGAGCATCTCGCTTGCGAATGCATGCAGGTTTCGGTCTATATGGATTTCTTCAATGTACATGTCAATTTCTGGCCGATCAGCGGCGAAGTAACATATTACAAGTACCATCCAGGTAAATATCTGCTTGCCTTCCTTCCGAAGGCTTCTGAGCTGAATGAACATACGTCGGTTGGTATCAGGAACAGCTTCGGCGAAGTGTTCTTCAAGCAGCTTGCCGGTACATTTGCCAGAAGGATAGTGTGTTATGCAAGGCCCGGGGACAAAGGAGTCAAGGCCGAGCAGTGCGGAATAATCAAATTCGGTTCGAGAATCGATATGTACCTTCCGCTTGATGCCGATATAAAAGTCAAGGTAGGCGAATGTGTGAGAGCTTGTGAAACCGTCATTGCCGAACTGCGATAGAATATTATGGAAGAACAATCTATTTATCTTTGTATGATAGCCTCCGTTGCGGTATCCGCATTGTGCTCGGTACTGGAGGCGACTTTGCTGTCAACCCCTCTTTCCTATATTACAGGTCTGGAAGATCAGGGGATAAAAGGAGCCAGGAGACTCAAATCATTGAAGCAGAATACCGACCGGCCGATTTCTGCCATCCTATGTGTCAATACGATAGCCAACACCGTAGGTGCGTCGATAGTCGGTTCCCTCGTGATGGATGTATATGGAAACGCCCTCGTCGGCATTTTCTCTGCAGTGTTCACGCTCCTCATCCTCATATTTGCTGAAATCATCCCGAAGACAATCGGTTCTTCATATTGGAGGAGGCTTGCCCTTCCGGCAGCAGCCATCATCAATGTCCTGATAGTCATTACATTCCCTATAGTATGGGTGATGGAGCACCTTACAAGGCTCATTTCGTCCCGTTCAGACCAGGTCAGCGTCAGCCGTGAAGACATCTCCGCCATGGTGAGCGTCGCCACTGAAGAGGAAGTGATTGAAAAGGAGGAGAAGAAGATGATACAGAATCTCCTCAAGCTTGATGAGATCACCGCACACGAAATCATGACTCCGAGCGTGGTAGTCGAGATGGCAGAGGGAAGCATGACCATCAAGGAGTTCTATGATCTCGACCTGACACATTCGAGGATTCCGGTATATGACGAGGAAAACAGCGACTATGTAATAGGATATGTGCTCCGTCAGACCATCCTCGAGAAGATGGCTGAAGACAAGTTTGACTGCAAGTTGAAGGAGGTCGCACGCCCAATCCTTTCTTTCCCTGAGAATGAGCCTGTTGGCAATATCTGGGAGAAACTTCTCGAGAAGAAGGAGCATATCTCCATTATCATCGACGAATATGGCACTTTCAGGGGAATCGTGACCATGGAGGATGTAATCGAGACAATGCTCGGTCAGGAAATCGTGGACGAGACCGACGAAGTTGTTGATATGCAGGAGCTTGCCAAAGAGCAGTGGGAAGAGGCCCAGAAAGACATCCTCAAAGCTGACTGAGTCAAACGGTTCTCCCGCAACTGCGCTCCATTGTTTGGGACGACAGATTAATTGCCTTCAATGAAAGCGAGAAGTTTGTCAATGGCCTCATCTTCAGGGACATGGCGAAGCAGGGGAGTCTTGCCCTTGTAGATTGACACCATTCCGTTTCCTTCACCTACATAACCCCAGTCAGCATCTGCCATTTCACCAGGGCCGTTCACTATGCATCCCATGACGGCGATTACCATTCCTTTCAGATGTGCTGTCCTGCGCTTGACCTCGTTGAATGTAGATTCGAGATTGTACATTGTCCTTCCGCAACCAGGGCATGCAATGTATTCAGGACGGTAGAAACGCCTTCTGGAAGCCTGCATGACTTCATCCACCAGATAGTCAGCATATTCGCTGCCGTCAAGGCTGACCTCATTGCCTTCATCATCCCTGTAGCAGCCTCTGAGCTCAACTTCATCGACAGACTTGTCCAGAAGCCTTTTCCCGAAATCGCAGGCGAAATCCAGAAGCAGCCTTCCCCTGGAAGGAGAATCGTATGTCGCCACGGCCTTGCGTCCCTGCAGATTGATTGAAACCATGCTGGAATGCAGACGATGACCATATCTGTCAGAGAGATACTGAGCTACCGGTATCTCATTCTCCGGTGCCTCGGTAAGCGAAACTCTGACGGTGTCTCCTATGCCCTCTGACAGAAGGGCGGAAATACCCACGGCCGACTTGATTCTTCCTGCATCACCGTTTCCGGCCTCGGTCACTCCGAGATGAAGAGGGAAGACCCTTCCGTTTTCCTGCATCTGCTTGTACAGCAGGCGGTAAGCTTCCGTCATGACATATGTGTTGCTCGCCTTGAGGGATACGACAACATTGTAGAAATCATTCTCTGCGCACATGTCGAGCCACTCCATGACTGCCTCCTTCATCGCAAGAGGAGTGTTCCCGTAAAGATTTGTTATTCTCTCCCCGAGGGACCCGTGGTTCAGACCTATCCTTATTGCCGTTCCATTCTCTTTGCAGACCTTTACCAGGCGGGCAAACTGTTCTTTAGCCTTCTCATGGTCTTTATGGAAATTGCCCGGATTGATTCTGACCTTCTCTACAACACCAGCGGCTGCAATGGCAATCTCTGATGAGAAATGCACATCTGCCACAAGGGGAGTTGCTATTCCGAGATCACGGAGCCTTTTCTTGATTTCACGCAATGACTCAACCTGTGCAATGGAAGGCACCGTAAGCCTGATCAGCTGCGCACCTGCCTCGTACAGCTTCACGCATTGCGCAACCGATGCCTCTACATCGGAGGTGTGAGTGTTGCACATTGTCTGCACCACAATAGGATTTCCTCCTCCTATCAATATGTCTCCGACCTTCACGACCATGGTCGGTATGTTCTCATTCATTGTTTTCATATCGTCAGAAATTATCCTGTCCTGTTTCATAGACCAGGCCTTTTGCCATTTTCTTGAGCTGCGATTTCGTCATTCCAGTCCTCTTCGTGATTTGGAAATGCAGCCCTACAGATATTATTATGTTTGAAGGATATGCAAATCTGTAATAGTCCTTGCTGTAGTAGTCCGGCTCATAGAGTGATGACAGAGAATGCTTGTACATACCCTGTATATGAATTTCCACCGGATCGAAAACCAATCCGAAACCGATGCCTCCCTTGATACCGTAGTCCCATCTGCGGTCCGTCTCGATAAAGGAATGTGCCTTTTCCGGATCAACATATCCAGTCTTTCCCGGATCACGCTCAATACTGAGTCTGTAACCTGCATAGCAGCCGAGATTGACCATCACCTTCATCTTCCAGAAATCTATGTGCATGTGGGCCATAACAGGGACTTCTATCAGGTTCAGCATTGCGCTTTCGGCACCCTCCACCTTGTAGGTATAGTCGCTTTCCTCATTGTATTTGAAGCGATAGCCCTCACGTGCGAAGAAAACACCTGTCTGGAACCCGAAATAAGGCATATAGCCGAACATCTTGCCATATTTTGTGAATGTCACTCCGAAATTGTACGGTACGAAAACCATCTCCTGCTTCTGAGACGGATTCCAGAGGACCTGGCTCAGGCCCACTCCGTACTGGACTCCGATGAGGCTGTAATCGTTGATGGAGCCTTTCTTGTTCACCACGACCGTATCGAGATAGGCGTCGGTAAGAGTGTCGGAAATCTGTATTTCCAACTTCCTGGCTTTCTTCTGTGCATCCGCAGAAAATACGGAAGCAATCAGCAGGGCTGTCAGCAGCACGAACTTTCTCATCTGAACATTTCCTCCATATCTATGTGCTGTTCAATCTCCATCATTTCAGGTATGTCAATAAGGAACGTCCCGTCCTCAAGCTTGTAGAAGCGCACCTTTTCAGGCTGTTTGTGCTCGAGGAGGCATCCGGTGTCCACGATACCGTTGCGGTTAAGGTCCTCGGTTATCCTTATGGAATATTTTCCTGATTTCAGATAAGGGAAAAGCAGTGACTTGTCGCTGTCCACGATGAACGATCGCAGTACCTTGTCCCTTTTTTCAGACAGCAAGTCAACTATATATTTATTGTGGACTCCCGAGAGGACGAGGGTGAGTGAACTGAGCTTGTCATCTTTCGGAAGGCTCACCTTGACCTCGCTGCTGTCGTTGTAGAAGCCGTTAATGTCGCGGAATTTCCTGTGAGGCACTTTCAGCCGGTATTCATATCCCGTCTGGAGCTTCTGCTTAGGCATCACGACATATTTGCGGAGGTTAAGACTGTCGCGTGTAACGGTGTATTGTCCTGTGCCCTCCTGCTGCTTTGGATTGGTATATTTGAAGACAAGAGAGTCGAAAGCTTCCTCTACAAGAGGGTATTTGAATTCGATGACGAATCCGCTCTGTTCCACATTCTCAGGCTTCGCGTCTATTGTGAACACGGCAGTCGTATCTTCCTTCTTGATATCCTTGCGTGAAGATTTCGCAGCCTTGGACTGCTTTGGTTTGGCAAGTTTGATTTCCTCAGTGAAAGGATTGAGCATTCCGAGGGTGTCAGTCTTGAGGTAGTTGACATAGAGGAAGAGGGTGTCTGGCTGCTTTTTCGGGTCGTTCACCCAGATTTCGAGGCTGTCCTGCTTGATGTTGAACTGCGTTATCAGCTTGCTGTGGGGGACGCCTTTGATCCAGAGAGAATCTATATGGGCATATGGAGCCATGAATGTAATATATGCAGTCCTCTCTCCAATCCTCTCCTTGTTCACTATCATCTGCTTTGAAGGCACTTCCTTGAACAAGTTCAGTTCATATTCCGTCTTTCTTGCAAGGCAGTTCATGGTATCCTTCATGTCGTATTTCTGAATTTCAGGAAGAGAGTCGGAGACGACCATGACAGGGCGCACAAGAGAGTCGATGAATGCAATTTTCTCTGTCTCAGGGTCATACATATTATTATTGTTCTCATCCATGACCGCATACATCCTGTAGACGGTGTCCTGGATATTACGAAGACAGAAATATCCCCATTCATCGGTCTTGATTGCCGCATCCGGCCTGTGGAGGAAAACCGCCGAGTCTGCCTGGTCCTTGTAAAGCATCACCGTGGCTCCCTTGACGGGCTGGAGGGTATTGCAGTCCTGGACAGTTCCTGTCACGAGCATGGAGTCGATTGTCGCTCCGGTGGAGAATACAAGAGTGTAACCTGGGAACATGTTGCCCTCATTGTTGTCTGCGATTGCATTGGTAAGGTCAAGGATATAAGTCCTGTTGCTGTCGAGGTCTCCTTCGAACGACACAACGACTCCCTTGCCCTTTATCCTGTTCAGAGGGGCTTTCTCAAGGGGAGGGGAGAGGAAGATGCTCTTGGCGTCCTTAACTACGACATATTCGTTGAAGACAATCTCCAGCTTGGTCTTGTGGACCGGGACATTGACCGTTCCCGGGAGAGGATTCAACTTGGTTATGACCGGCGGAATGGTGTCTTTGGGGCCTCCGCTCGGAGCCTGGGTGGTGTTCGCACATGAATGCGAGAACATCATGGAGGCAAGTATCAGCACGACCGGCACAGCCGGGAGCAAATATGATAATTTCCTGTTCATCAATCAATCAGTTTTCCATGTCAATACGGGCAACGCTCTGGATGCCTTCAATCTTCTGCAGTTTCTTCACAAGCTTGTCAAGGTCGGTCTTGTCATGGACATAGAGATCTATATATCCTTCAAACACACCGTCTTCGGTTCCGAGCACGAATTTACGGATGTTCACGCTCATTACGAAAGAAATGTATCTCGTTATGTCATTTATTATGCCTATGCGGTCGAATCCCCTGAGTGCAAGCCTCACGAGGAACGACATGTTCTGCACGGCCACCTTCTCCCATGTAGGCATGACAATCTTGTCTCCGTATTTGGATGCCAGGCTGTTGGCCACCGAGCAGCTCTTCTTGTGAACCGTGACAGTACCGTCCGAAGCGATGAATCCCATTACGCTGTCTCCCGGAATAGGATTGCAGCACGAAGCGATAACATATCTGTGCCCGGCAGCATCCTGCGTGTCGGATATGATGTAGTCCTCCTTCTTCTCTTTCGGCTTGAACCACGGGAATGACCATCCGCTCTGGCTCTTGTCCTTTTTCGGGTCCTTATTGAGCATCTCCTGGAGATTGGTGAGTTTGACAAGACCTGCACCTATCCTGAAATAAAGCTCGTCTGCCTTGTAGTCGAAAATCTCATAGCCTTTCATGAGGGCATGTAATGTTCTGTCATCAATCTTCCTCCCTATGGCCTGGAGCTGCTCTTCGAGCATCTTCTTTCCGATTTTCGTAATTTCCTGCCTCTCGCTCTTGAGATGGTCCAGGACGAATTTCTTTGCTTTCGGGGTCTTCAGGAAGTTCAGCCATTCGCGTTTAGGCTTTTCGTTCTCGGCAGTGATTATTTCTACCTGGTCTCCGGTCTTGAGGACATATGACAGAGGCACGAGCCTGAGGTTCACCTTGGCTGCAATCGCCTTGTTGCCTATCTGGGAATGGATTGCATATGCAAAGTCCAATGCGGTCGCCCCTTTCTCGATGCTCCTTTGTTCCCCTTTCGGAGTGAATACCATTATGTCGGTCTTTATCAAGTCGTTATGAATAAGATCGAGCAGTTCCAATGCATTGACGTCCGGATTTACGAGGATTTCCTTGACCTTGACGATCCATTTGTCCATCTCGTTCTCATTCTCGTCGGCGAAGCCGTCCTTCTTGTATGCCCAGTGCGCCGCGATTCCTTTCTCTGCTATGTCGTTCATCCTTGTGGAGCGTATCTGCACCTCAATCCATATGCCGGAGTTGCTCATAAGGGTGCAGTGCAGGGCTTCGTAGCCGTTGTTCTTCGGGTATTTTACCCAGTCCCTCACGCGGTCTGCCTTGTAACGGTAAATGCCTGTGATTATGGAAAATATATGGTAGCACTGGTCTCTTTCTGATTCGAGAGGCTTCTCAAGAGGAGAGGTGCCGTACCCCGGGTCAAAGATAATCCTTACTGCGTAGAGGTCATAAATCTGGTCGAAGGTGATGCCTTTCGTCTGCATCTTGTGCCAGATAGAATATGGTGTCTTGACACGTTTCTTGATCTCGAACTTGAATCCGGACTTGTTCAGGGCTTCTTCTATCGGAATGATGAAAGCATTGATTTCCTTTTCCTTGTCGGTTATGTTGCGGTTGATCTTGGCGCTGATGTCGTTGAATGCCTCGGGTTCCTTGTATCTCAGCCAGATGTCCTCCATTTCGGATTTGACTTCATACAGACCGAGCCTGTGGGCCAACGGGATGAATATGAACATCGTCTCGCTCAGAATCTTGTCCCTCTTGTGCTCAGGCATGTATTCTATGGTGCGGCAGTTGTGGAGACGGTCGGCAAGCTTTATCAGAACGACTCTGACATCATCGTTCAGCGTGAGCAGGATTCTCTTGAAATTCTCGGCCTGCATGCTATTCTGCTGGGCCTTGTCCTCATTGTCAAGCACAGTCTTGATTTTCGTGAGTCCGTCCACGATGGTAGCCACCTTCTCACCGAAGAGGTTGCGTATGTCATCCACCGTATAGTCTGTATCTTCCACCACATCATGCAGCAGGGCTGCCACTATGGACTTGTAGCCTAGACCGATATTGCTCACTACGATCTTTGCAACAGCGATGGGATGCAGGATATACGGCTCTCCGGAGCGCCTTCTGACACCCTTGTGAGCCTCATTGGCGAATTCGAACGCCTTCTGCACCACTTCAAGTTCCTTCAAGTCTGCACATCGTTTGCGCGCCGCTTCCTTGAGATCGGCGTAATCGCGGGCGATGACTTCATAGTCCTGCTGTGTAAATTCCGATATCTTGCCCATATCCAATCAATTGTCTATATTGTAACTGTCAACGTTCTGGAATGCGTATGACAGTTCAGAACCTATCAAAATGATGTTCCATCCCACATTGAGCCACACCATGAACAGCGGAATCAATGCAAAAGCACCATAGACGGCATCCAGACGCGTTACGAACATCTGGGTCTCCACATAGAGATACTGCATTATGGTGAAAGCCGCTCCGGACAAAGAGGCTGCCCTCAGTGCTTCCGAATATTTCACGTCCACGTTCGGGATGAATTTGTACATGGCGGAAAATATAAGTATGGCCACGACTCCTGAGAGAATCCATTTGAGGAGTGTCTTGAATGCTGTGAAAGCCGCCACATTAAGACCGATGTATTCAAGAAGTTCGTCGAACACATAGGATCCGGAAAAGAATATCATCACGATGAAGGGCGCGATGAAAAGCATGGCTATGTATATTGATAGCCTCTTGAATACGTTTCTTGACTTGCGCACCTGCCATACGCTGTTGAACACCCTCTCGACCGACATCATCATCCAGATTACCACCCACAGGAAAAGCAGGGCGCTTATCAGGCCGATGGTGCTGGTCTGGGCTGTGGTTATGATGTTGTCAGCGAAGCCTAGCAGCAGGTCAATGGTTTCCTGGCTGTTGCTGAAATACATGTAAAGAAGTTCTTTCAGCTTGTCTCCGAGGCCGAGTCCGCCTGTCACGGCGAAAGCCACTGCCACGATGGGCACTGCCGACATAGTGCAGAAAAAGCTCAATGCAGCTGCCTGGAAGCCGATTTTCTCAGCCGAGAATGTCTTGAAGGTGATGAGGACCACCTTGGTGTATTTGACGAACCTGGCCTTTGCCTTCGAGAGTTCCTCGTTGTCCAAAGTCCAGATTTCGTTTTTCAGGAAGTCTGTAATCCTCTGTATCTTCTTCAGGATATCCTTCATCGCCTCATCTTGCTAAAACAAACTCAACTGATCTCCTTCCTTCGGCTCCACACCCTTGCCTTTGGACTGCAACGTGGCATCGTCCTCAGTCATATCCTCTGCTGGTTTTCCAGAAGCATTGCCTATCATTTCCATGAAACGGGACTCGTCGATGATTTCAACGCCCAATGACTCCGCCTTCCTGATTTTTTCAGGACCGGGTTTTTCTCCGGCGAGCAACCATGAAGTCTTACCGCTGACGGATCCGCTGTTCTTGCCGCCATGAGCGGCAATCAGGGTTTTCATTTCGTCTCTCGATATGCTGAAATTGCCGCTTATCACTATTGTACGCCCCTCAAGTACGGACGATACAGGCCCTTTCCCGGCATTTGACTCCATCTGAAGACCGGCCTCGCGGAGCCTTGCAATCATATCAATATTTACAGGATTACGGAAAAACTCATGGATACTTTCAGCTATAACTTCACCAACATCCTCTACATTGAGGAGGTCTTCGACCGAGGCCGCAGCCACGGCATCCATTGACCCGAAATGAGCGGCGACCGATTTAGCCGTTGCCTCACCTACATATCTGATACCCAATGCGTAAAGTACCTTCTCAAAAGGCACCTTGCGGCTCTGTGCGAGACTTGCGAGGAAACGTTCGGCAGATTTGTCCTTCCACCCTTCCAACGAAAGCAGCCGGGCCTTGTCGAGCGAATATAAATCGGCAGGATTCTTCACGAGTGAGAGGTTGTAAAGCTGGAGAATGGTTGCATCGCCTGCAATAACGTTCATTGCTTTCCTGCTCAGGAAATGGACGAGACGCGCCTGAATCTGAGTAGGGCACCCGGTCTGGTTGGGGCAGAACGCCTTGGCTTCCTCCTCGTCCCTCACCAATGGTGTACCGCAGTCCGGACATCTGTCAGGAAACACTGGAACTACTGCTCCAGGAGCACGTTTTGAAATTTCGACTCCGGTGATTTTCGGTATGATTTCCCCGCCTTTCTCCACATATACATAGTCTCCGACATGGATGTCGAGAATACGCATCTGGTCTTCGTTGTGAAGGGAGGCCCTCTTGACTATGGTTCCGGAAAGCTGGACCGGTTCCAGATTTGCAACCGGAGTGACTGCTCCAGTCCTTCCTACCTGATAATCAATGGAAACGAGCTTTGTCAGAGCCTGCTCCGCCTTGAATTTGTATGCTACGGCCCATCTGGGGAACTTGGCAGTGTATCCCAATTCCTTCTGGTATGGTATCTCATTTACTTTCAGGACAATACCATCTGTAGCAAATGGGAGAGCCTTGCGCTCGGTGTCCCAGTAGCCGATATATTCTTCGATTTCTGAAATACTGTGGCAGATTCTTCTTTTGTCCGAGACCGGGAGGCCCCATGAGGATGCATTCCTCAAAGCTTCGTCATGGGTAGCGAAAGGCAGGTTCTCACCCAGGACATGATAGAGCGTACATTCAAGGCCTCGTCTGCCAACTTCCTTGCTGTCAAGAAGTTTAAGCGAGCCTGAAGCCGCATTTCGAGGATTTGCGAAAGGCTGTTCCTCATCGGCGACCCTCTCTTCGTTCAGCCTTTCGAACGCATTCCATGGCATGTAGATTTCGCCTCTGATTTCGAATTCATCCGGCCAAGGAAACGGCTTCTGCTCCGTCGGAATGAATCCGGCAGGGGCTTTCAATTCCTGAGGTATGTTGGAGATATGTCTGACATTCGCCGTGACATCGTCGCCGATTGTTCCGTCACCTCTTGTCAGGGCTCTGAAAAGCCTGCCGTGGCGGTATGTGAGACAGATTGCCGTGCCGTCGAATTTCAGTTCGCAGCTGTAGGTGAACGAGTTGCCAATGCCCTTTGCAGCCCTGTCGGCAAAAGCCTCCACCTCGGTAATATCATAAGTGTTGCCGAGGGAAAGCATCGGGTATCTGTGCCTGTATTGCGCAAATTCCTTCTGGACTCCGTCAGCTGAAAGGTCGCTTCCGACATGGTGGGTAGGGGAGTCCGGCGTGTCAAGTTCCGGATATTCGTGTTCGAGGGCTTCGAGCTCCTTCATCAGGAAATCGAAGTCATGGTCGCTCATGACAGGAGCATTATCGACATAATATCTCCTGTTGGCATCCTCGATGATGCCGCGCAGTTCATCTATCCGTTTTATCGCGTCTTCTCTGTTCATATAAAGTTCATTCAAACTGCCCGCAGCCAAAGCACATCAATGCAATTAACTTACAAAAATAATAAACAGTTTTGACTTCTTGAAATTTAACTTTGTATTAACAGGAAAAATACAAAATCTTGATATTCTTGTCGTTTTTTTCAATGAAATTGAATAATTTTGCGGCGCATTTTGTCCGGGTGTTTATGGAAACGGGCAGAATCGGTTGATTCAGAACGATTTTTAACTTAATATCAAAGAAAATGAAAGACGCAGTTATTATCCTTTGCGGCGGCGGTCCTGCCCCGGGAATGAATTCAGTATCAATGAGTGTCGCAAAGACATTCCTTTCCAAAGGTTACAGGGTGATTGGCCTTCACGGCGGTTATTCAGGACTTTTCAGCAAGAACGCACGCACTGAGGATCTCGACTTCTTCAAAGCAGACCGTTACTTCAACAGAGGTGGTTCATACCTTGAGATGAGCCGTTTCAAACCGACTGACAAGGATTTCGAGGAGAATTTCAACCTCGACCTCTTCAAGGACAACAACATCAAGCTCCTCGTGACTATCGGAGGCGACGATACGGCTTCAACAGCCAACAGGATTTCCAAATTCCTTGCTGCCAAGGACTATCCTATCGCCAATATCCACTGCCCTAAGACCATCGACAACGACCTTCCTCTTCCGGCAAACGCTCCGACTTTCGGCTACAACTCTGCAAAGAATGAAGGAGCCCACCTCGCAAGAACAATCTACGAAGATGCTCGCACATCCGGCAACTGGCTCGTAATCAGCGCAATGGGACGTACATGCGGCTCGCTGGCACTCGGTATCGGCGAAGCTACCCACTGCCCTATGACAATCATTCCTGAGATGTTCAACAAGACCAAGATGACACTTGACAAGATCATCCGTCTTTCCATCTCTGCAATCCTCAAGAGGAAAGTGATGGGCGTGAACTACGGTACCATCGTAGCTGCCGAAGGTCTCTTCCATGATGCAGGAGTTGCTCAGGAAGCTGTCGATGCAGGTGTTCATTTCACATATGACGAGCACGGACATCCAGAGCTCGGCAAGATATCAAAGGCTGTCCTCTTCAATGACCTTCTCGAGAAAGAGTTCAAGAAAATCGGTCTGAAGGTGAAGAGCCGTCCGGTGGAAATCGGTTATGATGTACGTTGCCAGGACCCTGTTGCATACGACCTTACATATTGCACAGAACTCGCAATGGGCGTTTACCAGCTCTTCAGCGAAGGCAAGACAGGCTGCATGGTCTATGTTGACGCATATGGCAATGTATCACCTCTTTATCTTGCAGACCTTCAGGACCCTGAGACTGGCAAGATTCCTCCGCGCGTAGTCGATATCAACGCAGGTACAGCACAGAATTACTATAACTACATAGCTCACTATGTGACTCCAGAGGACTACGAGGCAGTGAAAGCTCTCGGCATTGCAAATCCGGAGGCTTACGACTTCAAGAAGATTCTTGAGTGGTAGGTTGAAAAAAGATAAGAATAGCTGGCGAAATGCCACTAACTGATAGAAAGAGAGCCATTTACGTGGCTCTTTTTTTTGCTCTGTTTGGCACGGAGGATGAGATTGCGGAAATCGCAAGATTTTATGGGATGCCACTCGATTCCCTAAGTGAATTTACCACCAAACCAACATACAAGGTAATAGGATGTCAGATGATATAGATTATTTTACTCCTCAAGAATACGGCACTGCTGATTTTGATGGAATCTATGCTATGCTCCGAAATGAATTCGACTATATCGATGGTGGCGGAAAGGATATTGGCTTCGGCCATTCATACTTTGTGGGGAATTCATCAATTGATGGTGAGAAAGTCAAGCTTGACGTCATGTACACCGGGCGTTGTTTTTCCATGTGATTGAATTAGATTTATCCTTAATTCCGCAAAGCGGATTGCGTAAAAAATAGCAAGCCCCTGATAAAGAA